>PKWT01000180.1:3126-4536 GCA_003132125.1 Micrococcales bacterium
AGGTCGGCGACGAGGTCGTGGCCTACGCGCGCAAGGACGTCGTCCACGGCGGTACCTTCGCCGAGCTAGTGACCATGAGCGTCCGCGGCGTGGCGCACAAGTCCGCGGCGCTCAGCTGGGACGAGGCGGGCGGCCTCCCGCTCGCCGGGCTCACGGCGCTGCAGACGCTCGACCGGCTGGCCGTCTCCGCCTCGGACGCGGTACTCGTGCACGGTGGGGCCGGCGGTGTCGGCGCTCTCGCCGTCCAGATCGCAAGGGCGCGCGGCGCCCGCGTGATCGCCACGGCGTCGCCGACCAACCACGAGTTCCTCTCTGACCTCGGAGCGACGCCCGTCGCTTACGGCGACGGCGTCGTGGAGCGCATCCGCGAGGTCGCGCCGAACGGCGTCGACGTCGTCGCTGACTTCGTGGGCGGGGTCCGCGAGGTCACGATGGCGGTGCTGGCCGTCGGTGGACGGCACGCCTCCATCGCCGACTCGACGGTGCTGGAGACCGGAGGCTCGTGGTTCTGGGTGCGGCCCTCGGCCGAGGGCCTGGCCGAGCTCGGTCGGATGGCCGACGCCGGGCAGTTGCGCGTGCCCGTCGCCGACGTCCTGCCGCTCGAGGAGCTACCCGCTGCGTTCGCGCGCAGCCGCGAAGCTCACGTGCGGGGCAAGCTGGTCATCTCCGTCTCGGACTGAGGCGGTCGACGTGTATCTGATCACTACCAACTGCCTGGATGCGAGCGGGGTCGGTGTCGTACGTCGATCGGCTTGGGGACGCGGAATCCGGCGGTGCCGACACCGCTAGCGTGGGGTGAGTGAAACCGGAGCGGGCGAACGACGAGCTGCGGACCGCGCGGTTGGCTCTGCGTCATCCAGTCGCCTCCGACCTCGAAGCGGTCCTACGCATCCATCGGACTCCGGAGGCTGTTTCCCACAACCCGAGCGACGCGATCGAAGGCCAGGCGGGTGCGGAGCTGCTCCTCCAACGCTGGATAGACCACTGGCACCGGCACGCGGTCGGATACTGGGCCGTCAGCTGGCGCGGTGATCCTTCGGTGTTCGGCTTCTGCGGCATCAAGGTCATGAGCCTGCACGATCGCCCCGTCGCCAACCTGTTCTACCGCTTTGACCCATGCGTGTGGGGTCGCGGCGTCGCTAGTGAAGCGGCATCGGTCGTCGTTGAATGGGCCCTGGCCCGTTCACCTGCTCTGCCCGTCATCGCCAGGGTGCGACCAGACAACGTCGCGTCAGCACGAGTCGCGACAAAGGCTGGGCTGAGCAGGGCCGAGGGGCTGGACACCCTCGGAGAGGACGGCCTCGACCGGATCTTTGTCTCACCAGGGTGGCAACAGATCTAGGTCCGCAGCGGGATCCCTCACCGGACCAGAACGCACACCCACTGCGGTGAGCGGATGTCCTGGTCCGG
>PKWT01000193.1:0-11716 GCA_003132125.1 Micrococcales bacterium
ACCCGCAGGTTGACCATCATCGGGTAGATCACCAGGAACACCGCGGCAGTGGTCAGCGTCCCGACCCCGCTCGTGTGCGACCCGGTCCAGTCCCGCAGTGGGTAGCCCACCGCCAGGCCCGCCGCGATCGCGCTCATCGCATAAAGCAGGAGCCAGTGGCTCAGGTGCTGCTGCAGGCGCACCGCCGAGCGCGGGTGGTGCGAGCCCGGCCCCCCGCCCGGGTGTGCCGCCAAGGATGGACTCCCCATCGGGTCCATCAGGAGGTCAGTGACTCCAGCAGCTCGCGCACCTTGGCCGCGGTGGGGACCCTGCCGGACAGGACAACCTTCTCGTCCACGACGAGCCCGGGGGTGGACATCACGCCGTAACCGATGATGGCGGGGTAGTCGGTGACCTTCTCGAACTGGGCGTCGATGCCCAGGTCGGCGACGGCCTGGCGGGTGACCCGCTCGAGGTTGACGCAGTTGGTACAGCCGGACCCGAGGATCTTGATGATCATGGCGGTCTCTTCTTTCGGTTGGAGATGGGTAGCTGGAGTTGGTGGGGGTTGTCAGATCGGGATGACGGCGTTGAAGAGGTAGCCCACCGCGATGATCCCGGCGCCGACCACGGCCACGAACGTGGCGATGAGCTGGGGCTTGAGGACGCGGCGCAGGAGGATGAGCTCGGGCAGGCTGAGCGCGACCACGGCCATCATGAACGCGAGCAGGGTGCCCATCGGCAGGCCCTTGTCGTGCAGGGCCTGCACGAGCGGCATGATGCCGGCGGCGTTGGAGTACAACGGGATCCCGACCAGCACAGCGATCAGCACCGCGAAGGGATTCCCTGCACCGGCGTACTGGGTGAAGAAGTCTTCCGGCGCCCAACCGTGGATGGCGGCACCCAGGGCGATCCCGACCAGCAGGTAGGGCCAGATCTTGCGCAGGATCACCCCGACCTCCTCGACGCCCATCTGGATCCGGTCGTCCCAGGTCAACCCGGCGGCGGGGTCGATGACCTGCCCGCCCAGGCGGGTCTCGAAGACGAACGGCTCGACCCGCCGTTCCAGTTTCAGCCGGCCCAGGACGAACCCGGCGACGATGGCGATGACCAGGCCCGCGCCGACGTACAGCAGGGTCGGGCCGATCCCGAACATCCCGAAAAGCAAACCGATGGCGACCTCGTTGACCAGCGGGCTGGCGATCAGGAAGCTCATCGTGACCCCGAGCGGGACCCCTGCCGCGACGAACCCGATGAACGCAGGGACGGCACTGCAGGAGCAGAACGGGGTGACCACCCCGAGGCCGGCGGCCATCACGTTGCCGACGCCCTCACGCTTGCCGCCCAGCAGCGCCCGGGTCCGCTCAACACTCATGAAGGAGCGAAGCACGGTGACCAGGAAGATGATGCCGATCAGCAGCAGGGCGATCTTGATCGAGTCATAGAAGAAGAAGTGCACCCCCGAACCCAGCCGGCTGCCCGGGGACAGGCCGGCCACGTCATACACAGCCCAGTCCCACAGCGGCAGGTTGACCTCGTACAAGGCGACCCACGCCAGCGCAGCCGCACCCACACCGACCCACCGGCGGGTCGGCGTCGGGGCACGTAACCGCTCAGCAACACTCACGCCGACACCGACACCGACGCACCCGGCAGGGCCGCACGCATCCGCTCGGCCGCATCGACGGCCAGCGCGTAGTCAATCCACCGCCCACGCCGGCTCGAAGTCACCAGACCCGCCTCACGCAGCACCTTCAAGTGGTAGCTCAACAGGTTCCCCGCAATCGGAATCTGCTCCTGCAGCTTGCACACACACCGCGGCTCCTGCGCCAACGCCGCCAGCACCGTCCACCGGATCGGATCAGCCACCGCCTGCAACACCACCACCGGCTCAACCACGACGGAACTCGCTATCTCAACACGGATTGAATCAGTCATGATTGAACCATAGCACCCTTCCTACGCACTCGCCAGCCGGGAAGCTGATGGGCGGGTGTTCGACGAACGCAGCCAGATCTTCCCTGATCCTGCCGTTGCCGCGACCTGGAACGTTTTGACGGCGCCGAACAGCGCCCGCTGGGGGACGCCTACCCACAGGCTCGCTTCATCCACTGTGACGCCGTCCCAGGATTCGTCTGCCGCACACACCGGGCGAGCCAGCCCATGCAGATGCATACAGGGAAACCTGGTGCCCTCCAATCGCTCAGACGCCTGCGCACCGGTGCGCTGTCCTACGGGCTGGGCTGGTGGGCCTTTACCTTCGCCCTCGGCGAGTCCACCGTGGCCACCCTCGCCCTCACCCGAGCTCGGGACACACACCTGGAGGTGTTCGGTACGCTGCTTGTCCCCAGCGTGGTCAGGGATCTGGTCGCTCGTGTGTACCCGGACGCTGCGCAGGCCCACGCACCGGGGAGGTCTGGTAGCGCTGACCGTCCGACAGACATCCCGCCCGCTAGGAAGGACATCAACATGACCGGGCCACCCAAGACCTACCACGTGCGAGCCGAGAGCTCCGCCGGCGGGCGGGCCACGATCGATGCGGGCAACCAGAGGATCCAGGTCGACGCCAGCTGGGGGTCTGCCGAGCCACCCGGGCTCCCCGGCCCCGCCGAGCTGCTGGCCGGCGCGTTCGCGGCCTGCCTGATGAAGAACATCGAGCGCTCCAGCGCGCTGCTGTCGTTTCGATACCGGCGCGTCGAGATCGACGTCCAGGCTCGCCGCCAGGACGCCCCGCCGTGCTTCGCCGAGATCGACTACGAAGTACGCATCGTTACCGACGAGGAGGACCGACGCATCGACCTGCTGCACCGCAACCTGCGCCAGTTCGGCACCGTCTACAACACCCTGGCCGCCGCGTGCGACGTCCACGGCCGAATCATTACCGTGCCACCCTCCGACCAGGAGCCCGAGCCAAAGGGCCGGTGACAGCCCACAATGCTCGGCTGCGGGGATCTCCTGGCCTCAATCACGGCAAGTGCATCCTGACGGAACTCGGCGATCTAGCGCTTCGGTTTGACGCTCCTCACCAGAGATTCCAGACAGTTTCATAGCTATGCTCTGCGCTCGTGCCTGCGCGCAAGGTGCCGAGGGTCGGTGTTCGTCCGGGTGACATGTGGTCAGCAAGAAAGCCGGGTCCAGCCCTGAAGAGGAGCGCGGAACTGCCACGTAGAACCGCCAGACCCCTGGCTCGTCTGACTCTGGCTCTCTGGGAGTGGCGCCCGTCAGGGGCAGGTCTCATACGGTCGTGGCGCTGCTGTGCGGGCTTTCGGTGCGGTTATCGGGCGACGGATCGTGCGGGTGAGCCGCGCTCAGACCGGCGGCGACGATGCTGGCTGCGCCGCCCAGGTCGGGGCCGGGCACGTTGCAGCTGTGGGCGTGCGCCTCGTCGAGCATCACCGCGACGAAAGTGTGGGCGGCCTGCCCGCGCCGGGTCGGCGATAGCTTCTCGTCGCTGGCCGCGTCCAAGACGCGTTCGGTGAGCTCGAGTAGCCCTTCGCGCACCGAGCGAATGTGCGCCGCCACCTCGGGGTGCGTGTTTGCCTCTCGGAAGATAATCGTGTGCAGTGTCAGCGTTGCGCTTCCGCCGAGATCCAGTTGGTGGGCAAGGCGCAGCAACGAGCCGGCCACGTCACCACGGCGGGTAACATCGGCCGGGTCGCACAGTGGGGCCTTCGAGAGGCGTTCGGCGAGCAGCGCCCGCAGGAGGTCGAGCTTGGTGGGGAAGTAGTAGAACAACAACCCGGTGCCGACACCAGCCTGCGCGGTGATGCGTGCCGTGCGGGTGGCATCAAAGCCGTCCCGAGCGAACAGAGCCTCAGCGGCATCCAGTATCCGGACCCGACTCGCGTCGGCCACATCCACTCGTGCATCCTCACCAATTGCCACATTATTCACCTGCAACATTATGCGCCCCTTTCTCCAGTGCCTTCCGAACCGGGCGGGCCCTGGAATGTCCCGACACTCGCCCTCCTCGGCAGCGGGCGCGCCCGGCCGTGGCGGCCGAGCGCGCCCGCTCCTTAGTGCACCACGATCAGGTTGCCATCGGGTGCGCGTGGACCGCCCTGGTCGACCCCGTTGGTACCGCGACGAAGGTGACGACACCGACGACCCACGCCGTCCACGCCATCCCGGTGAGGTTGTGGAAACCCAAAACCCACGGCGAGATGAACACCAGTACGCCCATCAGTGCGAGTAGCCACTTGGTGGCCACGGACGCGGGTACGGCCAGCGACCACAGTGCGACCAGCGCTGTGACAATACCCAGCACGACAAGTGTCCAGGTCGCCGCGGCGGTGCTCGTCGTCCAGATCGGCGACAGGAACGCGTACACCCCCGCGAGCAGCGCGCCCCAGTCCTGCCAGCGACTCCATTTTCCCATGATCATCGACCACCTCTCAACGGAGATCCGTAGCGACGAAGGCGGATCTGATAAGACCGACTCTGGCACTGACTGACTGCTCAGTCAAGTGTTATCTCAATCTTTTTTATACCAGGCACACTTGAAATATACAACGGCGCTCCCCCGTGACGGCTACCAAACCAGATACCCCACTGGGCATCAGTCAGGTAGGCAGATAGCAACGAGTCCGTCACTGCGGTCCTGACGGCGCCCCAGGTGCTCGTCGGGGTCTCCGCGCGCTGCGCGAGCTCGGTTGGTGAGTCAGCAGGCCACATCCGCAGATCAGCGATCAGCTCGCACGGAACTGCGTCACATCGCCGCGAGACGGACGAGGACCTCTGGCGTGTTTACCGGATCTGCCGATGAGCGTGAAATGGGTTCGGTACCTCCCGGGGTGGCCGCGAGGGCCTCGCCTGAAGGCTCCGTCGGGTTCCTTGGGACTTACGCCCCCGCCGTCTGGCTGGTGTTCCCAGCCGGGGTGCGATGGGGGTCACTCGTGGGGATGAGCTGTGACAAAGCCGGTTGCGGGGGCGGCGGGAGGGAGATGTGTCCGGACTAGTTGGCTATGGCGGGATCGGGCGTCCACATGTGGCGGCTGATGCCTTGGTCTTCCTCGGTCGCGCGTTCGCCGAGCTCGATGGTGATTAGTTCGTCGCCTTCAAAGGCCGGGCTGAGTTCAAGGGTTAGGTAATCGAACAGTTCGCGTTCGTGGACGGCGATGATAACTTGGCGGTCGTTCTGTTTCGCGAGGAGGCGGATGAGGCCAGCGAACTGTGCGACGTGTACTTCGTCCATGGATTGGACGGGGTCGTCGAAGACGAGGCACGGGACGATGGGTTCGACAGCGAGGTGGAGTGCGAGGAACAGGGACAGGGCTGCGGTGTTCAGGTTGCCCGCAGACAACATCATTTGGGGCGGGCCACTGGCTTCACCGTTGCGGTGGGTGGTTCCCAACTTGATATCGAACGTCTTCTTGGTGGCGCTGGGGATGCCAAAGCTCGGGATGAACCCTTCGTTCGGGGCGAGCCTGGTGAACACGGTCTTCCAGACCTCGTTGAGAGATTCAGTGAAGACACGGTGGACGATCGTGGTGCGTGCCTGTGTTGCGGCCTCGTAGACCTCCTTCGCTACGCCTTGGCGGCGCTTCGCTTCAGCGACACGGCCGTCCCATTGGTCCTTGCGTTCGGCGAGGTCGGCGACGTGCTGAACAACGGCGGATTCGCGTTCCAGAGCGGCTGTGAGTTGGGCTGCTTCCTTACCAGCGCTCCGATACTGGTTGGCAGCGTCGGCGAGACGGGCCACTTCGGCTTCTGCCCGCCCGAGCAATTCAGTCCACGCAGTCTGGATCGAATCGAAAGCCAGAGACACGTTCACCTGCAGAAGGGCCGCGTATCTGCCCAGTTCGCTGGTGATGTGGCGCTGTTCTGAAGAAGTCGTCTCAAAGTCCTCGACTAATTGCTGCAGGTCACGCACATGTCGGGTTAGGTCTGCGCCGTTGGACTTGGCGGCTTCGATTCCGCCGAACTGGGCGGCGAGTTCGACAAGCGTTACGTGACGCTGTGCGAGGGCCCGCTGCTCGTCGGCGGGTAGGAGCCGGGCCGTGAGCTGCGTGTACTCGACTTCCGCCCGCGCGACCCGTGCAGCTAGCTGGTCCCGCTCGCTGCGAAGGTCGACGAGTTGCTGTTTGTGAGTCGTCAGTTCAGCCAGTTTCGTGTCGATGTGCGCGAGGAGGCTGTGGTGGCCGGTTTCAGTGAAGTCGCGGTCGCAGACGGGGCACCTGTTGCTCTCGTCGATGACGGTGCGGAGTGCAGCCAGGCTCTCGACGAGGGCACTTGAGTGTTCGTGAGCATCCGCGAGCCGGGCCTGAAGCTCGTCCAACTCCACTCGGTCGGCCTCGAGCTGCGCGCTGACCGATTCGGCCAGCGCGCGAACGTTGGAGGCGTTGCCCAGCTCCCGGAGGGCCAGACTCGTGGCATGCTCGACAGCGATGCGCGGTTCGCTGCGCAGGTCGGCGCCAGCAGCCTGGGCTGCTGCTTCCCACGCCCGGACATTCGCCCCGTCCGTGGCCTCCCACGCATCACTGTCGATGGTCGCAGCCGCCAATGCAGCACGGGCCTCCTGGATTCGTTGCGTGGTCGGCCGTTCTGCCAGTGCTGAGATGCGACCACCCAAGGCGATGAGTTCCTCGTGGAGTGTCGCGGCAGCCGCAGATTCGGCGCGGGTGGTGTCGCCGTTGAGCACCGTCCGGACGAAGCTAAGGAGGTCCCCGTCAGTCATGTCGTCAGTCGTGCCGGGGTGGAGTCTTGCGATCGCGTCGCGGGTCGCGGCCCGAGCGTTGGCGACCTCCGTCCGGGTCTCGGCGCGCAGCACGCTCTGCTCCCTGAGTTGGGTCGCCGCTGCCTTCGCTTCGCGGTCGGCTTCGTCGACGCCGACCGCGAGCTTCTTGAGGAGCCTGAAGTCGTGTGCGTCGCTGAGCCCGCCACGAAGGGCGTCCAGCTTCTCAAGGCCGAGCAGTTCGTTCACGAACTTCTCGAGCGCTGTCTGTTCGTTGCCCACGCGGGCTTGGTACAAGTCGAGGAGACGTCCTAGGGATGACTGGTCTAGGAAGCACCGTTCGGCGTAGAACTTCGCGGCCGCGTCGTTGAACGCCGGGATGCCCTCCAAACGGGCGCCGCTAACGGTCAACGGGACGCCGGGGGACCCCGCCTGCAGGTAGTCGGCAACGTCGGCTCGAACGGTTGCGTATGGCTGCCCGAAGAACGGTAGGTGCGCTTGGTAGCGGTCAGACTGTCGTTCCATGCTCCGAACGCGTCCGGTCAAGGCGAGCTCGAGCGCGGACAGGAGGCTGGTCTTGCCTGTGCCGTTCGGGCCGTGGATGAGAACGACCGGTGNNTCGAACGGCAGTTCGCGAGTGCCTTCGATACGACGGAAGTCGGACACCATCAGGCGACGAATGGGGACGTCACTCATCGTCGTTCTCCACCTCGTCGGTCCAACCGGCCGCTTCGTTCGCGTATCGGCGTAAGGCCTCCCGCACTGCGTCAGGTCCGTCTGCAGCAGCCTGGATGAGCGCGATGTGGTCCGGTGTCGCCTTGAGGGGACCGAGGGCAGCCATCACTTCGTTGACGGGGTCGCTTCCGTGGACCAGGTCCGCGTGCGGCAGTTTGAGCGGCAGCAGGACAGCAACCGCTTCCTCGATTTCGGCGAGCGCGGGTGTGGTGGACGCGATGGGCAGGACGCGGGCATAGCGCTCCAACTCGATCCGGTCAGACGTGGCGACGCCACCGATGAGTACGAGACTCATCGGCCGGCGCGACGCGGCCAGGTCAAGAGACCGAGCCAAACCCGTGACAAGACGTTGCAGACGCACACGGGGGACTTGGTCGGTCGCAACCAGAACCAGGTCATGCGAAGTGTGCGTGCCGCGGGCTGCGGCCTCAAAGTCGAACTCGGTGCCGGCAACCGTCAGCGGCTTCGGAAGACGTTCGAAACCGGCGCGCTCCAGGACAGCGATAACTTCATGAACGCTTGCCATCAGAGCCCTCCCGCCAGCTTGAACGCCTCATATAGACCATCGGCTGATCCAGTATCAGCGATGCTCGACGCGATGTTGAACCGCCCGGCACTGATCTTGCCGTCACGACCGAAACGGGGCTTCGGCGACCGAGTCAACGCAGGGGGCTCCTCATCAGCGACGACAACCAGCACATTCCCATCGCCGTCGTTGAACGAACCGTCCAACTCAAGCTTCGTTAAAGTCGTAGCGTCCTTCACAAAAAACACCCGCGCGTCCCGCTGTCCAGTGACCAGACGAAGGACACCGTCGCCGGGCGCCCTGCTGTCGCCTGGTATGGCCTGCCAATGCCCTGAGGCAAGTCCGCGACCAATCAACGCCAGCGCGACACCGAGCCGCCCGAACTGTTTCGAAGGGAAATCCGCGCTGTGAACCGCCTGAGTGACGGGACGGTCCGACAGCGGTTCATAGCGATGCCCAACCGCAGGCGGCATGCAGCCGGTGCGAAAAACCGTAAGAGCCAGATTCGTCACGTCAATGAGACGAGCGAGGTACTCCCGCTGGAACTTCACAATCGCCGAGTGCTCAAGCGTCTCGCGGTTGACGGGGTCGGCATAGCTGGCTGCCGAGTCACGCAGGCTAATGAGGTCGGTCCGCAACCGCTTCACCTCGGCGGCGTCCGACGCGTTGCCCAGCGCATGCTCAATAAGGAATCCCAACTTGTCGGTGAGCGACGATAGGACCAGCGCCAGCAACGTTGGCTTGCCGTACGCGCCCAGCAGCGCGGACTGCGCGATCGCGCTGGCGTTCCCCTGGTGATTCGAACCGTACGTAAGCTTGAGAAGATTCCGGTGGTACGACTCCAAGCGCTCTTCGCCGAGAACAACCGCGGGCGGCGACGCCGGCCACGGCCGAGCCAAGTCCCGGATGGCAGCTGCGAACACCGTATGGAGGTTCGCGTCCTGCGCCGACAGACCAACCATCAACGCCAACCGGTCCGTATACAGCACCTCGAGGTGCTTCCGCATAGACTTATTCTCTGGCTGCTCAGTCCACCCCGAAATCTGTGATTCGCGCGCGATGAGCAAACCCCGGTACTCGGCCTCCCTATCTCGGGCAAGCACCGCACAGCCGTGGAACTTTATGACTTCGATGCGCGGCCCGACAGTACGAAAATCTTCCGGCTTCACGGCAACCCGAACCAGTGAATCGAACGCAGGCGTCAGTTCATCCAATGCCTTTTCGAGGAGCCCGTCCCAATTCGCGGTGACCGCCGATGCAATTAGGCCCTCCAGCATGAGGACCGCGATGCAGTAATGCTCCACATCGGGCTCAAGATCCGGTGACCCATACGTGTTCGGAACGTCGAGACCCGTCCACACCAGATAGTCGTCGGGGTTGTCGTCGCCCACGAGCACATCAAGAACACGCGAGTAGTTCGTGACCAGCGTTGAGGTGATGCGGTCCAGCAGCGGCCAGTCCTTGACCGCAATCGAGAAGTCGATGCTCCCCAGTTCTTCGGGGCTCAGGGCAGCGAGCCGCAACACCTCGTTGAGCGCGGTGCGGTACGCACAACCCGGGTCGTCATCCACGATGTTCGAACGGACGTGCTCCATGACACGCTCGAGGAGCGTATAGAGATTCGGCACCCTCTCGCGCGAGATGCCCGAACCAAGCCACAGGACGTATTGGCCTTCATTGAAGGCAGCGGCGAATTCTGAGAACGTCAAGGCGAACCGTTCCAGAACAGCGGGCACTGTTCTCACGGGTTCATCCGTCATCTTGTGTCCCGCCCAAGTGCAATCAGTCTCCGTGACCCGCGGACGGTCAGCACGCCGGCGCTCCCGAGTCATGCTGCCATGCATGGACCTTGCGCGCGCCGCGTTTCTGGAAGATGAGGTGGACGCGAATACTCTACGGCGCCACATGCGTCGTCTACGTCGGCACTCTGACCCTGGCAACCTGGGCTTTGCCAGACCGTCTGGCGAGTCATTTCAGCCCAGCCGGATTGCCCAATCAATGGGAGAGTAGAACTTCCTACCTGATCACGAACCTCATACTGGGTGTAGCAATCTTGGGCGGCCTGCCAGCCCTGGGTGTCGTGTCTGGTCGCCACCCCAGGTTCACCAACATCGGAAATCGCGAATACTGGTCACGCCCCGAGCACCGAGACGAATTCCGTCGCGGCGTCATGAACCTCGTTCTTGTTCTAGCCAGCATCACAGCCCTCTTTATCAGTGTGACGCAGGTTGTCTTGGTGTGGGCAAACAGGACAACACCTACAACCCTCCCTGCCTTCCCGTACGCGCTTTCGGCAATTGCCTTCGCCCTAATCACCATCGCGACCGCTTTCCTCTATCTCCGAAGAAGGCACCACAAGGACAGCCCCCGACGATGACACGGTCAACCCCACCAACCAGCGTGCGTAGCAACACACACGTGCCCGCGACGGGTCAGGTCAGGTCAGTCACCGTCAGAAGACCCGCGGGAAACCCCGTGGCGGAACGCACGGCTGAACGCACTCATCTAATGGCATTTCGCGCGGGTGGACGACTGCGTCTTTCCGCCGCCTGTCCACGGGATTCGATAGGTCCAGCGGACCTTTCTCTCCGAGCCTTCAGGCGAGCGCCTCGCCGAGGAGGCGCAGGGTCTCCTCACGGGCAGGGGACCAATCGGTCGGCGTACCACGAAGGGCACCGGCCACCGGGTGCACCATCACCTCGTCGACACCGAAGGTGGTCGCGAGCTCGCGCAGTTGCCTGCCCGCCGACTCGGGTGTGCCGACCACCCAGCGGTCCAGCATCTGCCGTGCCAGGTCGCCGCGGGCGAGGTTGAGGTCGCTCTCCTCGACCTCCTCCACGAGCTGCTGTGCCTGCAGCGGCTGCCCGGTGCGCAGCGCGACCATCGACCGCAGGTTCGGCAGGGCCAGCCGGTCGGCCTCCTGCCGCGTGGGTGCCACGACGGCGTTGATGGTCAGGAAGGTTCGCGGCTCGGGGTGGTCGGCCGACGGCCGGAAATGGTTGCGGTAGAGCGCGAGCGCCTCGGCAGTGCCCCGGCCGGAGAAGTGGTGCGCGAAGACGTAGGGCAACCCCTTCTCAGCGGCGAGCCGGGCCGAGTAGTCGGACGATCCCAGCAGCCAGACGTCCGGCACCGATGTCGCGTTCGGCGTCGCCCGGAGCACGTGGGTCCCACTGGCCAGACGAAGCCCGACGCCGCTGGGCGAGAGCATCGCCGTGATGTTGTCGACATACTCGGGAAAGCGCCCTACGGCGTCGTCCTCCACGCCGCCTCCGCCGTGTCGCAGCGCCCAAGCGGTGACCGGGTCGGTGCCGGGCGCCCGTCCAATTCCGAGGTCGATCCGCCCGGGGTGGGCCGCCTCGAGCAGGGCGAACTGCTCGGCGACGACGAGCGGCGCGTGGTTGGGCAGCATCACGCCACCGGAGCCGACCCGGATGCGCTCGGTGACCGCCGCCACCATCGCCACGAGCACCGGTGGGTTGGTCGCGGCGACCGCGGGCATGTTGTGGTGCTCCGCGAGCCAGTACCGCCGGAAGCCGAGCTCGTCGGCCACGCGGGCGAGCCCGCGCGTCGTGGCAAGGGCATCCGCGGTGCTCTGGTCGCTACGGACCGGTACGAGGTCGAGGACGGAGATGGCGGGGGAAGGGTGGCTCACCTCGGATGCAGCGGTGACGCTGGCGACGCTATTCCCAGGCATGCTGACTATCCGATTCGGGGCTGCGTCACTTCGCCGCGAGCGGAGCGCCCTCCGACCGGCAGTTGGTCGGTATCATGATCGCCTGCGACTCGGCGTTCACCGGAGGTGC
>PKWT01000193.1:11829-11977 GCA_003132125.1 Micrococcales bacterium
CCGAGCTCGGCAACTGGCTGCGGCCCTAGATCTCGGCGCCGCCGCCAGTCTCCGGGGCATTCAAGGCGCGTCTGGCCAGACACCGATCCTGTGGCAATCGTCTAGCAGCCGCGTCAGACACGGCCAACAACCTTTGGGTGGATGGGGC
>PKWT01000285.1 GCA_003132125.1 Micrococcales bacterium
CCTGCTGCGAGCGCACCGTCGGATGGGTCGGCTGGTCCGCGTAGGCGAAATGCGACCACACCCCGACGACTCGGACAGCGCCCTCGGCCTCGAGGCTGCGGGCGGCGTGGAGCAGGATCGGCCAGTCATCGCCGAAGGCCCCGTTGCGACCAAGCCCGGTATCGACCTTGAGATGGATCCGGGCAGTGCGCCCAAGGGCCCGGGCAGCAGCAGCCACCTCGGACAGGCACCACAGCGCCGACACCGACAGATCCACATCGGCAGCGATGGCGGCCCCGAAATCAGTGCCAGGTACGTGCAACCACGACAGGACCGGAGCCTGAACTCCGCTGTCCCGCAATGTCAACGCCTCGCTGAGGTGGGCGACCCCGAGCCATGTGGCACCACCAGCCAAGGCGGCCCGGGCGCTGGGCATGAGCCCGTGTCCGTAGCCATCGGCCTTGACGACAGCCATCACCGCAACTGACCCAGCGTACTCACGGAGGACCTCGACGTTGCGACGGATCGCATCGAGATCCACGGTCGCCCGTGCGGGGGGCCTACCGGAGGATCCATGAATCTCGTACGTCATCGTGAAAGTGTCTCAGGGTCGGACAGTCGGGCGAGCCAACAACCCGGCTACCACCCCGGGTATGGCATGTGCAACGCCCAGAGCGCGAACTGGCCCGCCGGGGTTCGCGGCATCCGCAGCCAGCCCGTGAACCAGCGCGGCGACGCTGCCGGCGTCCAACGGCGACAGCCCCGCGGCGAGCAGCGTTCCCACCAGCCCGGCCAGCACATCTCCCGATCCAGCCGTTGCCAGCCAGGCCGGCGCGTCGGACTGTGATCGCAACGCACAATCCGACGAGGCGGGCGGCACCACCAACGTCGTCGAGCCCTTGAGCAGGACGGTGCAGTTCGTCAGGTCTGCCAGGCGCCGCGCGTGGGTCACCGGCGCACCAGCCACCGTGGCTCGATCCACCGGGACATCGAGTCGGCTCAGCAGACGGGCAAGCTCACCGGCGTGAGGCGTGAGCAGTGTGGGGGTGGCACGTGATTCGGCGATGAGGTCGAGACCACCCGCATCGACGACGCAGGGCAGACCGGAGTCCAGCGCCGACTGCGCTGCGACCCGTTGCGCCCTGCCCTCGTCGGAGTCGTCCGCGACGTCCACGCCTGGCCCGATGAGCCACGCCTGCACCTGTCCTGACCCGATGACGGCTTCGGGAACCTGGGAGCGAACCAGCAGGGTCGGCGTCGAGGGGCCGACGTAGCGCACCATCCCTGCTCCTGAGCAGACCGCAGCCGTGACCGCCAGCAGCGCCGCCCCCGTGTAGTTCTCGCCTCCGGCAATGATCCCGAGCACACCACGGGTGTACTTGTCGTCGCCCGGCCCGGGATGGGGCCAGAGCCACGGGACGTCGTCGCGGGTGACCCGCTCGACCACCGGCGGGCCATCGATCTCAACACCGATGTCCACGACCGTGAGCCGTCCGACGGCAGGCTCGGTGGCCGGCAGCAGGTGGACCGGTTTGGGCACAATGAAAGTCACTGTCTCGTCGGCGAACACGCAGGAATGGGCGGCCACCTCGCCGTTCGGGTCCGCGCCGCTGGGCAGATCGACCGCCAGCACGTATGCCGCGTCGCTCACCCCTCGCAGCAGATCGTCGATCTCAGGCAGCAGCCCCGGGTGTCCGCCGATGCCGACGATCCCGTCGATGACCAGCTCGGCCCGACCCAGCGTGGATGCGATCTCGGCTGCTGAATCCGCATGCACACCAACTGCTTTGAGCACCACCACACCGGCGTCACGGGCCGCAAGGAGACCGGCTTCGTGAACCGTCTCAGCCACCGTGATCACCACGACAGCTGCACCTTCGCGCGCGAGGAGTGCCGAGGCAAAGAGCGCATCTCCGCCGTTGTTGCCCGCGCCGACCAGCGCGACGACGCGTTGATCATGCAGTCCACCTGTGCCGCTTCTGTCGACCAGTCGGGCGGACGCGACCTCAGCCAGACCCGTGGCGGCGCGCGACATCAGCTCGCCCTCGGCCAACCCGGACATCGCAGCGGCTTCGGCCTCGCGAACGGAGGACACGGCATACGCGCGGATCATGGTGGCCTCAACCCTCGGCGATCACGACGGCTGAGGCGATGCCGGCATCGTGGGAGAGCGAGACGTGCAGCTCGTGCACACCCAGCTCGGCCGCACGCGCCTCGACGGTGCCCCAGATCTTCAGGTGCGGCCGGCCCTCGTCGTCATTCACCACGCTGGCGTGGGTCCAGTGCAGACCCGCCGGCGCGCCCAACGCCTTGGCCAGCGCTTCCTTGGCCGCGAACCTGGCCGCCAGGGAGTTCAGCCCCAGCGAGCGCTCGGAGTCGGTGAAGAGCCGCTCGAGCAGGCGCGGCGTGCGGCCGAGCACCTGGCCGAAACGCGCAACGTCGACGACGTCGATCCCGAGTCCGATGATCATTCGACCGTGACGGACTTGGCCAGGTTGCGCGGCTGGTCGACGTCAAGACCCTTGGCCGAGGCCAGCTCACAGGCGAACACCTGCAGGGGGACGGTCGTCACCAATGGCGCCAGGAGCGGTGGCGTCGCCGGGACCCGGATGATCACGTCAGCGAACGGGACGACGTCCTCGTCGCCTTCCTCAGCGATCACGATGGTCCGGGCTCCACGGGCGCGGATCTCCTGGATGTTGGAGACGACCTTGCCGTGCAGACCGTGCTCGCTNNTCGGCGTGGATGTAGGCCAGCTCCTTGAGCTTGAGCGCACCCTCGAGAGCCACCGGGTAGCCCACGTGACGGCCCAGGAACAGCACCGACCGGGTGTCAGCCATGAACCGGGCGACCTCGCGGACGCGGTCCAGGCCGTCGAGGACGGTCTGAATCTTGGCCGGCATCTCGTGCAGGTCCTTCATCACGGCCTGCGCCTCGTCCGCATAGGTGCCACCTCGCAGCTGTGCGAGATAGAGGCCCAGGATGTAGCAGGCGGTGATCTGAGCCAGGAAGGCCTTGGTCGAGGCGACCGCGATCTCCGGACCCGCGTGGGTGTAGAGGACCGCGTCGGACTCGCGCGGAATTGTCGAGCCGTGGGTGTTGCAGATGGCTATCACGCGAGCGCCCAGGTCCCGCGCGTGCTTGACCGCCATCAGGGTGTCCATCGTCTCGCCCGACTGCGAGATCGCGACAACGAGGGTGTGCTCGTTGACCACAGGGTCGCGATAGCGGAACTCGTGCGCCATCTCGACCTCGCACGGGATCCGGGTCCAGTGCTCGATGGCGTACTTGGCGACCATGCCGGCATAGGCGGCCGTGCCACACGCGATGAACACGATCTTGTCGACGGCGCGCAGCTCAGCCTCGTCCATGCGCAGCTCGTCCAGCACAAGACGACCCGACTCGTCCGTGCGACCCAGAAGCGTGTCAGCCACAGCGTGTGGCTGGTCGTGAATCTCCTTGGCCATGAAGTTCGGATAGCCGCCTTTCTCGGCGGCGGCGGCGTCCCAGTCGACGTGGTAGTGCTTGCCCTCAGCCGGCGTGCCGTCGAAGTTGATGATGCTTGCACCATCTGTCGTGATCGTGACGATCTGGTCCTGGGCGAGCTCGAGCGCCTCGCGGGTGTAGCCGATGAAGGCCGCGACGTCGGAACCGAGGAAGTTCTCGCCCTCGCCCAGCCCGACCACCAGCGGGCTGTTGCGCCGGGCACCGACGACGACCCCTGGCTGGTCCGCATGGACTGCCAGCAGTGTGAAGGCGCCCTCGAGACCACCCACGACACGTCGCATGGCCTCGGTGAGGTCACCGGTGCTGTCATAGGAACGGGCCAGGAGCTGCGCGACGACCTCGGTGTCGGTCTCGCTGAGGAACTCGACGCCGTCAGCCATCAGCCCGGACTTCAGCCCGTGGAAGTTCTCGATGATGCCGTTGTGGATCAGGGCCAGCTTGCCATCCACGCCGCCGCGGTGGGGGTGTGCATTGACATTGGTGGGGCCACCGTGGGTTGCCCATCGGGTGTGCCCGATGCCGGTGCTCGACGGTGGCAAGGGCGCTTCGGCCAACGCGTCGATCAGGTTGACCAGCTTGCCCGCGCGCTTCATGGTCACGACGCGGTCCCCGGCGACCAGCGCCACGCCGGCGGAGTCGTAGCCGCGGTACTCGAGCCTGGCCAGACCCTCCATCACAACCTCGAGAGCCCTGCCGTCGACCCTGGGGCCCACGTATCCCACGATTCCGCACATGCCCGCCAGCCTAACGCGAGGCCTCCCGGTCCCCGCATCGATCGCGCATCGGCAACAATGGGCGGCGTGCGACCGCCCAATGGCCATACCCTGCCGTCACCGTACGTCGAGCTCGACCGTGCGTCGTGGGCCCGTCTGCGCGACCAGCACCCCCTGAACCTGACCCAGGATGACGTGGCCCGGCTACGCGGATTGGGCGAACGCCTCGACCTCGCTGAGGTCGAGCAGGTCTATCTCCCCCTGTCCCGGCTGCTCAACTTCTATGTCGGCGCCACAGCTGGCCTGCACCGCATCACGGCAGAGTTCCTGGGCGAGCAGCCCGAACGGACCCCGTTCGTCATCGGCGTCGCCGGATCCGTAGCAGTGGGCAAGTCCACCACCGCCCGGATCCTGCGCGAGCTTCTGGCCCGCTGGCCCGGAACACCTCGTGTGGAGCTCCTGACCACCGACGGCTTCCTCTATCCCAACGCTGAGCTGGAACGTCGGGGACTGTTGGAGCGCAAGGGGTTCCCAGAGTCGTACGATCGCCGCAGCTTGCTCAGGTTCGTCGCCGAGGTCAAGTCCGGCAAGGACGAGGTCAGTGCTCCTGTCTATTCCCACCTGACGTACGACATCCTCCCGGGCGAGCGGACCGTCGTACGCCACCCGGACGTGCTCATCGTCGAGGGACTCAACGTCCTGCAGGCTCCAAGGGTGCGGGCCGATGGACGCACCGGCCTGGCGGTCAGCGACTTCTTCGACTTCTCGGTCTACGTCGACGCCAGGACCGAGGACATCAAGCGGTGGTATGTCGACCGGTTCCTCGGCCTGCGCGAGACCATGTTCAGAGACCCGAGCTCTTACTTCCATCGCTACGCGGGACTGACCGACGAGCAGGCTCGCGAGACCGCCATTGGCATCTGGGAGTCGATCAACGAGCGGAACCTGATCGACAACGTGGTGACCACCCGGGGCCGGGCCAACCTCGTGCTGTCCAAGGATGAGGACCACAGCGTCCGTCGGGTCAGGTTGCGCAAGCTCTGAGCCGCACTTCTGGGCCATGATGCTGTCATGACCGACTCCGGCAGCACCGGCCGAACCGAACACGACTCGATGGGTGAGATCGAGGTGCCTGCCGACGCACTGTGGGGCGCCCAGACGGCTCGGGCGGTGGAGAACTTCCCCATCTCCGGACTGACCATGCCACTGCCGATCATCCACGCGCTTGCCCGAATCAAGGCAACCGCGGCTCGCGTCAACGCCGAGCTGTCCGTGTTGGATCCCGCCATCGCCAGCGCCATCGCCACGGCGGCGGACGATGTCGCACGAGGCAAGCACGATGACCAGTTCCCCATCGACGTCTTCCAGACCGGCTCAGGCACCTCCACCAACATGAATGTCAACGAGGTCGTGGCCCGCGCCGCCCACCTTGCGACGGGTTTGTCGATCCACCCGAACGACCATGTCAACGCCGGACAGTCCAGCAACGACACGGTCCCCACCGCCATCCGGGTTGCCGCGGTGCTCACCACCCGCGACCTGCTTGTGCCGGCGCTCCAGCACCTGTCCACCGCCCTGCATGGTCGTCAAACTGCCTTCGCGGACGTCGTCAAGGCGGGGCGGACACACCTCATGGATGCTGTGCCTGTCACCCTGGGCCAGGAGTTCGGCGGCTATCGGCGTCAGGTCGACCTGGCCTGCGAGCGATTGCTCCTAGCCGCCGACGGGGCCGCCGAGCTGCCTCTGGGCGGGACCGCAGCCGGCACCGGGCTGAACGCGGCACCTGGGTTTGCGTCGGGCGTGATCGCCGCACTGAGCGAGACCACGGGCAGCGCGTTCCGGGAAGCTGACGACCACTTCGAGGCCCAGTCGACCGCGGACGCGCTGGTCGCCCTCAGTGGGGCAGCCAGGGTGCTGGCCGTCAGCCTGACCAAGATCTGCAACGACCTGCGCTGGATGGCTTCGGGTCCTCGGGCCGGGCTGGGCGAGATCCACCTTCCCGATCTGCAGCCCGGGTCGAGCATCATGCCCGGCAAGGTCAACCCTGTGATCCCCGAAGCAGTGCTGATGGTGTGCGCGCAGGTCATCGGCAACGACGTGACCATCACCACCGCAGGTGCTGCCGGCAACTTCGAGCTCAACGTCATGTTGCCCGTCATCGGACGAAACCTGTTGGAGTCATTGACGTTTCTGGACCGGGCCTGCCTGCTTCTGGCCGACAGGTGCATCGATGGCATCACCGCCGACGAGGAACGCTGCCTTGACCTGGCGCAGAGCTCGCCAGCGATCGTGACCCCGCTCAACCACTACCTGGGATATGAAGCGGCGGCGGCCGTGGTCAGACAGTCTTTGCAGGAACGTCGGTCCATCCGCGACGTTGTCATCGCCCGCGGCCACATCGGTGCCGGCGACCTGACCGAAGCCCAGCTCGACGCGGCTCTCGACGTGCTCTCGATGACTCGCCCGAGCTCCCCCCGCTGAGGTCACAGAGGAACCGGAGCTCAGGAGACGCTGGGACTTAGGAGACGCTGGAACTCAGTACCAGTTCAAGGCTTGGGACTGGGCCCACGCGCCACACGGCGTTCCGTACCTGTTCGCGATGTAGTCCAGGCCCCACTTGATCTGCGTCACCGGGTTCGTGGCCCAGTCGCTGCCGATGGAACCCATCTTGGAACCGGGCAGGGCCTGGGGGATGCCGTATGCGCCGGAGCTGGAGTTGTTGGCGTTCCAGCGCCAACCGCTCTCCTTGGCCCACAGGCTGTCGAGGCAACCGAACTGCGCATCTGACCAGCCACGGTCCGCCACCAGCAGTCGACCAACGGCCCGGGGATCCGACTGGGCCCGGGCGAGGATGCCTTGCCGATCCCGTTCGCGAGCCGCGCGTTCGGCGGCAGCCTTGCGAGCCTCGGACAGCGCAGCGGCTGCGGCGTCGGCCGTGACCTTCTCCCGCTGCGTCAGTGCAGATTCACGCTGTACGCCGGCCTGACGGGCCTGGGTCAGCGCGTCGTTGGTGTCGATCTGGTTGTCGGAGAGCTCAGCAGCCTGGGCCACGGCGGCAGGGCTGGCAGTGAACGACGCCGCGAAGACGTGAGGCTTGGCGGCGGAGGCGTAACCGGCGGCACTGACTCCTGCAACGGTGGCGAACGCCACTGCGGAAACGAGCGGCCGGCGCAACGCACGGGAGAAGACAGCCGGTGTTGCGGAGGTGGAGCCCAGCGCACGGCTCCAGCCAGGCGAGCTGCTCCGGTGCCGACCTGGGCTCCGGTGCCGTCCTGGGTATGGCGTGGTCATCCAACCTCCACACGAATCGGACCACCAGATCTGGTGGTCCGAATACGCAGTTGAGCGCGACGAGTGGAAATGGGAACCTCCACCTGGCGAAACGTCCTTGCCTGACGACGCGTTATGAAAACGAGACTTTAGGTACACACCGTCCCAAAGATCCTCGAGGATTCCAAATCGCCCGTGTGATCAGCTGCTTTGAGGCGGCATACGGCACCCTTTCGCGGCCCTGTCCTTGAGCCCACCTCGGCGTCGACACTCGAAGGCGACCCTCAGACCTCCAGGCCCTCGAGCAGATCGGTCACCAGCGCCGCGATCGGACTGCGCTCGCTGCGGGTCAAGGTGACGTGAGCGAACAACGGATGGCCCTTGAGCGCCTCGATGACGGCGGCGACGCCGTCGTGACGACCGACCCTGAGGTTGTCGCGCTGGGCGACGTCGTGGGTCAGAACGACCTTGGAGTTCTGGCCGATTCGCGAGAGCACCGTCAGCAGCACGTTGCGCTCGAGTGACTGTGCTTCGTCGACGATGACGAACGAGTCGTGCAACGACCGTCCGCGGATGTGGGTCAAGGGAAGGACCTCGAGCATCCCGCGGTCCAAGATCTCTTCGACCACCTCGGTCGAGACCAGGGCGCCCAGGGTGTCGAAGACCGCCTGTCCCCACGGGCCCATCTTCTCGGACTCGCTCCCGGGCAGATAGCCCAGCTCCTGGCCACCCACGGCATACAGCGGCCTGAAGATGATCACCTTGCGGTGCTGCCGGCGCTCCATCACTGCCTCGATCCCGGCACAGATCGCCAAGGCACTCTTGCCCGTGCCAGCCCGCCCACCAAGGCTGACGATCCCGACGTCGGGGTCCATCAGCAGGTCCAGGGCGATGCGCTGCTCGGCGCTGCGTCCATGCAGACCAAACGCGTCACGGTCACCGCGCACCAACCGGATCGACTTGTCCGGGCTCACCCGCCCAAGTCCCCCACCTCGTGGCGACACGAGCACGAGCCCTGTGTGACAAGGCAGTTCGCGCGCCGCGTCGTTCTCGAGGCGACCGTTCTCGTACAGCGAGTCCATGTCCTCGACCGAGATTGCCAGCTCGGCCATGCCGACCCAGCCGCTGTCGATGGCGAACTCGGCGCGGTACTCCTCAGCCTCGAGCCCGCATGCGGACGCCTTGACGCGCATCGGCAGGTCCTTGCTGACCACGGTGACGTCGTGACCGTCGAGGCTCAGGTTCTTCGCGACGGCGAGGATGCGGGAGTCGTTGTCACCAAGCCGGAAACCTGCGGGGAGCGACTGCGCGTCAGTGTGGTTGAGCTCGATGCGAAGGCTCCCGCCGTCGTCACCGACCGGCACTGGCGCGTCGAGACGCCCCTCCTGGATACGCAGGTCATCCAGCAGTCGCAACGCCTGTCGGGCGAAATAGCCGAGCTCCGGGTGGTTGCGCTTGGCCTCGAGCTCGGTCACCACGACGACAGGGACCACCACCTCATGCTCACGAAAGCGGAGTATCGCGCGTGGGTCGGACAACAGGACAGAGGTGTCGAGCACAAACGTCTTGTGTCTGGCCTCCGACCGCGGGGAGGTGGTGTACGTGGTCCCCTGGGCGCCGCTGGGGCTGGTCTTGGAGCTGGTCGACGAACGACGAACCGTGGCCATTTCGACTCCCTCTGCACAGCACGTACGGCTGTATCTCTACTCGCGGACGAGATGCCGGAACCGATCCACCGTCAGACGGTAGAGCCGATACCGGCCCTCCGTCCGGAGCTGAAGTCGCTCCATGTGGTGGGCCTTCCCGAACGCATGACGGGTGCCTTGCGTCACGTTCGAGGCTAGGCCCAAGGGGGGGCTGCGGCTCGCTTTTCAGCAGCGACACGCACGATCACAAAACCGCCCGTGTCTTTGGTCGTTTCTGCGGCTGTTGCCTGAGCGGCTATGCGCCGTAACGCCTCTCGCGCTCGCCATAGGCGCGCAAGGCACGCAGGAAGTCCACGTGGCGGAAGTCCGGCCAGTAGGCCTCGCAGAAGTAGAACTCGCTGTGGGCGCTCTGCCACAGCAGGAAGCCACCCAGGCGTTGCTCGCCTGAGGTGCGGATCACCAGGTCGGGGTCCGGCTGGCCCTTGGTGTACAGGTGGTCGGCAATCTGCTCGACGTCGAAGATCTCTGCGAGCTCCTCGATCGACGTGCCCTTCGCCGCGTGCTCCTGCAACATGG
>PKWT01000374.1 GCA_003132125.1 Micrococcales bacterium
TGGAAGACCGTCGTCGACGCCGGCTGCGACCTGTTCGTCATCCGCGGCACGACGGTCTCGGCCGAGCACGTCTCGAGCCGGGCCGAACCACTGAACCTCAAGCGGTTCATCTATGAGCTCGACGTCCCCGTCATCGTCGGTGGGGCTTCGTCCTACACCGCGGCACTTCACCTGATGCGCACCGGCGCGGCCGGGGTGCTCGTCGGGTTCGGCGGCGGCGCGGCTCACACGACGCGCCTGACACTGGGCATCCACGCTCCGATGGCCTCCGCGGTCGCCGACGTGGCGGCTGCGCGACGCGACTACATGGACGAGTCCGGCGGTCGCTACGTACACGTCATCGCTGACGGCGGCCTGGGTCGTAGCGGCGAGATCGTCAAGGCCATCGCCTGCGGCGCAGACGCGGTGATGCTGGGGGCTGCGCTCGCTCGGGCCACCGATGCACCGGGGCGGGGATTCCATTGGGGTCCCGAGGCGCACCACGCGAGCCTGCCGCGGGGCGAGCGGGTCGAGGTCGGGGCCCTGGCACCGCTCAAGGAGATTCTCCTGGGCCCGGGCCGAAAGGCGGATGGCACGACCAACATCATCGGCGCCCTGCGACACGCGATGGCGACGACTGGCTATTCCGATCTCAAGGAGTTCCAGCGGGTTGAGGTCGTCGTGGCGCCCTACCAGAGCAGCTGACGGAGGCCACGGATGCGACCGACCACCATCGCAGCCCTCTCACCGCAAGACCGCTCGCGCGCGCTCGCGGCGATGCAGGAGGACGAGCTCGACCTCGTGATCGTGGGCGGGGGTGTGGTCGGCGCGGGTGCTGCCCTGGATGCGGCGACCCGTGGTCTTTCGGTCGGGATCCTCGAAGCCCGTGACTGGGCCTCGGGCACGTCGAGTCGCTCGAGCAAGCTGATCCACGGTGGCCTGCGCTACCTGGAGATGTTCGACTTCGGGCTGGTTCGCGAAGCGCTCAAGGAACGTGGGCTGCTGCTGCAGCGCCTCGCCCCGCACCTCGTGCGTCCGGTCCAGTTCCTCTACCCACTCACCCACCGTGGCTGGGAGCGGCTGTATGTCGGCGCCGGGCTCACGCTGTATGACGCCATGGCGGCCGTGTCGAGCACCTCGAGCGGCGTGCCGCACCACAAGCACCTGACCAAGCGTCACGCTCTCCGGCTCGCGCCGAGCCTGCGCAAGGGCGCATTGGTCGGCGCGGTGCAGTACTACGACGCCCAGGTCGACGATGCGCGCCACACGATGTTCGTGGTCCGCACCGCCGTGGCATACGGCGCCCTGGCCGCAAACCGTTCTCGAGTCACGGGATTCGTCCGCCAGGGTGAGCGCGTCACCGGAGTCAGGGTCCGTGACCTCGAGACCGGCGACGACATCGAGATCCGCGCCAAGCAGGTTCTCAACGCGACCGGAGTCTGGACGGACGAGACCCAGTCGATGGTGGGCGAGCGCGGGCAGTTCCAGGTCCGCGCCAGCAAAGGCATCCACCTGGTCGTGCCGCGGGACCGGATCCAGTCCCAGTGTGGCCTGATCCTGCGCACCGAGAAGTCCGTGCTGTTCGTCGTGCCGTGGGGCCGGCACTGGATCATCGGCACCACCGACACCGACTGGTCGCTCGACAAGGCGCATCCTGCCGCAAGCAGTCGCGACATCGACTACATCCTTGAGCACGTCAACACGGTGCTGGCCACCCCTCTGACGCGCGAGGACGTCGAGGGCGTCTATGCCGGGCTTCGACCGCTGCTGGCCGGCGAGAGCGAGACCACCTCCAAGTTGTCCCGCACGCACGTCGTCGGCCATCCGACCCCGGGACTCGTCGTCGTTGCGGGAGGCAAGTACACGACATACCGCGTGATGGCTGCCGATGCCGTCGACGAGGTCGCCCGCGGACTCGATGGTCGGGTGCCGGCATCGTGCACCCAGCGGATCCCGCTGCTCGGGGCCGAGGGTTATGACGCCGCCTGGAACACCCGCCATCGCACCGCGACCAAGTACGGCGTTCATGTGGCGCGGGTTGAGCATCTGCTCCAGCGGTACGGCACGCTGGCCATCGAGGTTCTCGATCTGTGCGTCGCCGATCCTGTTCTGGCAGAGGGACTTTCGGGTGCCGACGACTATCTGGCTGCCGAGGTTGTCTATGCCGTCAGCCACGAGGGCGCTCGCCACCTGGACGACGTGTTGACCCGTCGTACCCGGATCTCGATCGAGACCTGGGACCGAGGGGTGTCCGCGGCCATCCCGGCCGCATCGCTCATGGCCCCGGTGCTCGGGTGGAGCGACGAGCAGCAGCGCAAGGAGATCGAGCATTACCTCGCCAGGGTCGAGGCAGAGCGGGCTTCGCAACAACAACCCGATGACGAGACCGCTGACAGCGCACGCATGGGTGCGCCCGAGATCGTCCCGCTCGCCTGATTCAGCGTTCTGCTGGCAAAGTGGACTGTCGCGCTCTAGCCTGAGCCATGGCCGAGGACCTGCTCGTCGATCCCGAAACAGACCCCTGGGCGACCTATGCCGTCGATCCCGGGCTGTCCCGCCGCCTTACGGCTCGGGTGGTCTGTGCACCTGCACCCGAGACCGTGTTGACCCACACGCCGATGACCGGCGCCCCCCTCGCGCGGCTTCCCCAGTCGACCCCGGGCGACGTCACCGTGGCATACGCGTCGGCCCGGTCCGCGCAGCGCTCGTGGTCCCGGACGCCAATGCCGCAACGAGCCCGGATCTTCCTGCGGTTCCACGACCTTGTGCTCGAGCGGCAGTCCGAGCTGCTCGACTTCATGCAGCTCGAGACCGGCAAGGCCCGCATGCACGGGTTTGAGGAGATCGCGGACACCGCGATGGTGAGCCGTCACTATGCCCGTCGCGCAGCGGGATACCTGCGTCCACACCGCCGTCCAGGGGCCTTCCCGCTGATCAGCCGACCGGTCGAGCTGCGGCATCCCAAGGGGGTGGTGGGCATCGTCGCCCCCTGGAACTACTCACTGTCGATGTCGATCACCGACGCGATCCCGGCTCTCCTCGCGGGCAACGCCGTCGTGCTTCTGCCGGACAACCAGAGCGCCCTGACAGCTCTGGCAGCTGTCGGGCTCCTCTATGAGGCGGGGCTTCCCGAGGGCGTCCTGCAGGTCGTGCTCGGTGACGGCCCGACGGTCGGGGGTGCGGTGTTCGAGCTTGCCGACTACGTCTGTTTCACGGGGTCCACCGCGACTGGACGTCTCGTGGCTCAGAACGCAGCCCGGCGTCTCGTCGGAGCCACGCTGGAGCTGGGCGGCAAGAACGCCATGTATGTCGCCGAGGACGCCAACATCGGCAAGGCCGTTGACGGGGCCGTGCAAGCGTGCTTCTCATCGGCCGGCCAGCTCTGCATCTCGATCGAGCGGCTGTACCTGCACCAGCTCATCGCCGACGAGTTCCTGGATGCCTTCGTCGTCGCGGTGCAGTCCATGAGACTGTCGCCGGCGCTGACCTTCGACGCCGACATGGGTTCGCTTGTCTCGGCCGCCCAGCTCAAGAAGGTCATCGCACACGTCGAGGACGCACGGTCCAAGGGCGCCGTCGTTCTCGCCGGAGGTCGCGCCAGGCCCGACATCGGACCGTACTTCTATGAGCCGACGGTCCTTGCCGACGTCACCGCCGCCATGGACGTCCGGGACGAGGAGACGTTCGGCCCCGTCGTGTCCGTCTACCGGGTGAGCAGTGACGACGAGGCCATCAGAAGGGCCAACGAAAGCGACTACGGCCTCAACGCCTCGGTGTGGACCCGGGACGTGGCTCGGGGCCGGCGGATCGGCCGGTTGATCAAGGCAGGCACCGTCAACATCAACGACGGCTACGCCGCAGCGTGGGCCAGTGTCGGAGCGCCGATGGGTGGCATGAAGAGCTCCGGCCTGTCGCGGCGCCACGGCAGCGAAGGCATCACCAAGTACACCGAGAGCCAAAACATCACCGCCCAGCACGTTGTGGGGTTCACGCCACCGTTCGGGTTGTCGGCCGAACGGTGGGCACGGACGCTCACCGTCGCGCTCGGCGCCATGAAGCGTGCGGGGATTCGCTGATGGCAGGGGCCGTGGACGGCAGCGCGTACGACTACGACGTGGTGGTGGTCGGCTCGGGTTTCGGTGGTTCGGTCACGGCGCTGCGGCTGGCCGAGAAGGGCTACCGCGTCCACGTCATCGAGTCCGGCCGCCGGTTCGCCGACGAGGACTTCGCCAAGACGTCGTGGGACCTGCGTCGTTATCTGTGGGCTCCGCGACTGAAATGCTTTGGTGTACAACGGATCCACCGTTTGCCAGACGTGATGATCCTCGCGGGTGCAGGCGTGGGCGGCGGCAGCCTCAACTATGCCAACACTCTCTATGTCCCACCGGCCGCGTTCTTCCAGGACCCGCAATGGGCGGACATCGCCGATTGGCAGGCTGAGCTCGCGCCGCACTACGTGACGGCATCCCGGATGCTGGGCGTGGTCACGAACCCTTGCGAAGGCCCCGTCGAGCAGATCATGCGCCAGACGGCCGACGATCTCGGAGTCGGCGACACCTTCCGCAAGACCCCCGTCGGTGTCTTCTTCGGCAAGCCCGGCGAGCAGGTGGCGGATCCGTATTTCGGCGGCGCCGGCCCAGAGCGCACCGGCTGCATCGAGTGCGGCAACTGCATGGTCGGCTGTCGCGTTGGCGCCAAGAACACCTTGGTCAAGAACTACCTTGCCCTCGCTGAGCGGCTCGGCGTCACGATCGAGCCGCTGCGAACGGTGATCGCCGTTGAGCCGATCGACGATGGCCGCCGCCACGACGGATACCGCGTGACGACCGAGGCGACGGGGGCCTGGTTCCGTAAGGCGCGCCATACGGTCACGGCATCTCAGGTGGTGTTTGCGGCGGGCGCCTGGGGGACACAGCGACTGATGCACCGCATGTCGTATGACGGCCGGCTGGGCGATCTCTCGCCTCGTCTCGGTGAGATGACCCGGACGAACTCCGAAGCGCTTGGCGGCGCAATGACAACCAGAGTGCCGCGTGACATCGACATGACCAAGGGCGTGGCGATCACCACCTCGTTCCACGTGGACGCGGAGACGCACGTCGAGAACGTCAGGTACGGCAAAGGGTCCAACGCCATGGGGCTGCTTGCCACGATTCTGGTCGAGGGCGGGGGATCGGTGCCGCGGCCGGTGCGTTTCGTTGCCCAGTCAGCGCGACACCCCGTGACCTTCCTGCGTTCGGTCTCGGTCCGACACTGGAGCGAGCGCACCATCATCGGCCTGGTCATGCAGTCGCGGGACAACTCGATCACCGTGTCGGCCAAGCGTCGTCTCAGGGGTGGGGTCGGCCTCACCTCCAAACAGGGGCACGGCGAGCCCAACCCCACGTGGATCCCGATCGGGCACAAGGCGCTTCATCAGCTGGCCGCCCGGTTGCAGGAGCGAGCCGGCGGGGTCCGGGCCCTGCCGGGCGGCTCACTAGGGGAGATCGTGGACATCCCGCTCACGGCGCACCTGCTCGGCGGCGCGGTCATCAGTGACGACCCGGCCAAGGGTGTCGTGGATCCGTGGCACCGGGTCTGGGGCTATCCGGGCCTGCACATCGTCGACGGTTCAGCAGTGTCGGCCAACCTCGGCGTCAACCCGTCGCTCACCATCACGGCACAGGCCGAGCGGGCGATGTCGTTCTGGCCGAACCGCGGAGGCGACGATCCGCGCCCGGCGCAAGGCACGGCATACGAGTGTCTGGCGGCGATCGCCCCTGACGGCCGCGGGCACTGAGGCACCGAGTCACTGANNGAGTCATCGAACGTCGATGACGTGCTGAAAGCTGGGCCGCTAGGCAGGGTCGCGAGAGTCCCGCGCGGGCTCCGGCTCGTCCCTCCATGATCGCCACAGCGCCGCGTAGGCCCCATTGGCCGCGACGAGCTCGTCGTGCGTGCCGATTTCGGTGATGTTGCCGTCCTCGACCACAGCGACGCGGTCCGCGTCGTGGGCCGTGTGCAGGCGGTGGGCGATCGCGACGACGGTGCGACCTTGCACGACGGCGGCGAGCGACCGCTCCAGGTGCCGGGCCGCGCGTGGGTCCAACAACGAGGTGGCCTCATCCAGCACGAGTGTGTGAGGGTCGGCCAGGACCAGTCGGGCCAGCGCAAGCTGTTGGGACTGGGCCTCGTTCAGCGCGTGACTGCCACTGCCGACCATGGTGGCCAGGCCGTCGGGCAACCCGCTGGCCCAGCCGTCCGCGTCGACTGCGCGCAGCGCGGACCACAGCTCGTCCGGTGTCGCGGCGGGGTGGGCGAGCAACAAGTTGTCGGCCACCGTCCCGACGAAGACGTGGTGCTCCTGGGTGACCAGCGCCACCTCGCCGCGGAGCTGCTCGAGCTCGAGGTCCACCAAGCGCACGCCCCCGACGTCGACCCGCCCGGCGCTAGGTCCGTCGATGCCCGCGAGAAGCCGCCCCAGTGTTGACTTTCCGGCACCGGAGGGGCCGACGATCGCCAGGCGCTCACCGGGCCGGAGCTCGAGGGACACGCCCTTGAGGACGTCGCGACCGGCGCGGTAGGAGTAGCGCACGTCCTCCACGCCGATGTCGCGGCCCTGCGGAGACTCGCCCGTGGAGCTGCGGTCGGGCGGGACGTCGGCGATGCCGATGACCCGGGCAAGCGACGTTGCGCCGACCTGGATCTCGTCGAGCCAGCTCAGTAGCTCATCCAGCGGCCCGGCCATCTGCTGGACGTAGAGGACGACCGCGGTGACTGTGCCGATGGTGGTGTGGCCGCCGGCGACCAGGTAGCCGCCCCACAAGAGCGTGGCAGCGACAGGAAGTAGGTAGGCGAACTCGATCTGTGGGAACCAGATCATTCGCAACCGCAAGGTGTATGCCTCGGCGTCGAAGCAGCTGCCGACGGCGTCGTCGATGCGCTGTCGGCGACGGGCACGCAGCCCGAGGGCGTCCACCGTGCGGGCGCCGTCGACGGTCTCGGTGATGACGCCGTTGGCTACGGCATACGTCGCGCGTTCGCGAAGGTAGCCGGCGGGGGCCAGCCGCAGGTACCACCGGGTCGAGAACCACATGATCGGCACCCCGATCACGATCGGGACGGCAACCAGTGGCCCGGTCAGGACAGCAGCCACCACGGTGAGCACCGTCGTCACCACGGCGACGAACAGCGAGGGGATGCCGAACCTCACGACGTAGGACAGCGCCTCGACGTCGTTGGTGGTCCGCGAGACCAGATCTCCGGTGCCCGCCCGTTCGACCGTGGACAGCGGCAGGGCGGTCACTCGAGAGATGAACTGCTCGCGCAGCTGCGCGAACACGGTCTCGCCCATGATGAAGGACGCCCGCCGCGCCGCCCAGACGAGCACGGTTTGCAGCACAACGGATGCGGCCAGCCAGATGACCAGGGTGTCGATGTGTGCACGCGTGGTTCCGTGGGTGACGCCGTCGACAAGGTCCCCGACCAGGCGGGGAGCGACCAGCGAAGCCAGGGCCGCGAGGGCGTGGAGCCCGATCACCTTGGTCATCGTCCGCCGGTGCTCGTGCAGCAGCCCGCGCGCGTGGCGGCGTACCGACGCCATGTCGGCGATGGGCAGAGTGCGCGTGACCGGCTCGGTGGTCAGTGCCATCAGGTCGCACCTCCTCTGACGACGGTGTCCCTGTATGCCGGGCTGGTCGCCATCAGCTCCTTGTGAGTGCCTCGTGCCGCGGCCACGCCGTCGGCCAGCAGGATCACGGCGTCGGCCTGGTCGAGCATCAGCGGACTTGAGGTCATCACGACGGTGGTGCGACCGGCTCGCGCGCTGGCCAGGCGGACGGCTATGCGGGCCTCGGTGTGAGTGTCGACAGCGCTGGTCGGCTCAACGAGGACCAGGGTCTCGGCGTTGGTCAGCAGTGCGCGGGTGAGCGCCAGGCGCTGACGCTGGCCACCGGAGAAGGACCGGCCCCGTTCCTCGACATCGCTGTCGAGCCCACTGGGCAGGGCTTCCATGACGTCCTCACCACTGGCGACCATGAGCGCCGAAAGGATCGCATCGTCGTCGTGGATTCCGTGAGGGTCGAGCTCTTCGCGCAGTGAACCGGTGAACAGCCGGGGGTCGATCTCGCTGACGACGATGCGCCGACGAACAGTGGCCAGAGGCAGGTCAGCGATCGCCACGCCATCAAGGTGAACGTCTGTGCGGGTCTTGCCGAAGCGGCCGAGACGGTCGGCGAGTGCCCTGGACTCCTCGGGCCGGGCCGAGACGATGGCGGTCATCTGTCCCGGGTCGATCGTGACGTTGCTGGCCGGATCCGTCAGGGGCACGCCATGGGGTGGCTCGACGGTGGCTTTCCTGGTGGCGCGGGCGTGAGTGTTGTCGAGGTCCTCAGGGTTGTTGAGGTGCTCAGTGCCTTTGCTGTTCCCGGTGACGGTGGCGTCTTTAGTGTCCGGTTCGGTGGACAGGACGCGGATGATCTTGCGGGCCGCGATGTGAGCGCGGGTGGCGCGGTCGGCGAACTCGGTGGCGGTGCGCAGCGGCATCACCAGGAAGGCGGCGTAACCGTAGAACTGGACGAGGTCGCCCGGCGTGATGGTCCCGTCGAGCGCGAACCGTGCGCCGAGCCAGGTCACCAGGACGACGAACACTCCCGGCAGGAGCACCTGGGCGGCATCGAGGGAGGCCTGGACACCGGCGACCCGGACCCCGACAACGCGGACCCGCTGTGACTGCTCCTGGTAGCGACGAAGGAACTGCTGCTCGCCACCGATGCCACGAAGCACCCGCAGACCGGCCACCGTGTCGGCGCCGAGGGTGATGAGCTTGCCCGACTGCTCTCTTTGCTCCGCCTGACGTCTCTGCAGCGGGCGCAGGATGAACGAGAGGGCCGAGACCAGAACAGGGACGCCGATCAGGACGACCAGGCCCAACGGTCGCGACTTGCTGAGCAGGATGAACGCCACGACGACGTAGCTCACGATCGCTCCGGCGAAGCGCGCGGAAACGTCATACAGTCCGCCCAGCCGCATGGAGTCCGAGGCCACCGTTGCGACCACCTCGCCCGTCGGCATCCGACGCGGCAGGGCCTCTCCGGTGTCGGCAGCCTTGTAGCCGATCAGCTGCATGCAGCGGAAGGAGGCGCGCAGCCAGTTCTCGACGGCGAATCGGTGGCGCATCGCGCCGGC
>PKWT01000241.1:0-6277 GCA_003132125.1 Micrococcales bacterium
GCGTTGCCCTTGTTGTACTCCAGGATGTCCGGAGCGGCGTCGGAGTTCAGCACCTGGCTTGCCGTCGAACGAATTTGCTCGAAGCTCTTCGGCTCGAACTTGACCTTGGCGCCGGTCTCCTTCTCGAACGTCTTGATCGCCTGGTTCCAGGCGATCCCCATTGCGCTCGTGTCACTTTCGTAGTGCCACAGGGTCAGGGTCTTGCCCTTGCCGTCGACGCTCTTGTTCACGGCGGCGCTCTTGCCGGTATCGGTCGAACCACTTGCGCAGCCGCTGAGAACCATGGCCCCCACCACCGCCGCGCTCCCTAGGGCGAGATGCTTCTTGTGCATCGAGAACCTCCGTGTTGGGGAGCAGGGGCGGGAGAGATACGCGGCCACTCCAGCTATTTGTTGACAACGACAACATAAGCCCGCGCGATACGTCTTGGCAAGCAACGATTCGGTCACAGCCGCACACCTGCGGCACCGGCGGCTTCGGGTTGGATCGCCGCTGGCTAAGAGGCAAGGAACCCGGAGGGGTCGGCAATCAGCTCGGCAAAGACGATCTCCGCGGCGCCCACCATCAGCTGATCCGCCCCGAGTGCGGCATCCTGCACTCGCACCGTCTCACGCGCGGACCTGATCGCCTCGCCGATGAGCGCTCGGTCGTCAGGCGCCGCGCTGTGCAGGGCGGCGAGAAACCCGGAGAGGACGACGACGCTGGGGTTGAACAGGTTGACCGCGTTTCGAACAACGATGCCGAGCAGATCGAGGGACTCTGCGACCAGTACGGCCACGTCCGGGTTTGTGCTCTCTGCGAGCGCCGCAGAGAGCTGGTCGGCCTGAGCTGCCTGCAGGCCAACAGAATCCAGCAGCCGTTGCTGCGTGACCTCAGCCTCGAAGCAGCCGTGCCCACCGCATTGGCAGGCTGTGCCGCTGGGCCTCACGAAGGTGTGGCCGAACTCTCCCGCGTATCCGGCAGTCCCGGTCAGCAGTCGCCCGCCGGTCACCACACCCCCGCCGATGCCGCTTGCCCCGCCGATGACGTAGACAAGATCGTCCACATCGCGCCCGGCACCAAAGGTGCTCTCCGCACGCATCGCCAGCACTGCTGCATTGGCGGCCCAGCTCGGGTGTCCGGTCGAACGCTCGAACATCGCCGCGAGCGGCTGCTCGAACCATCCCATGTGCGTCGCCTCGCGTACCAGTCCGTCAGAGAGCCGCACCTGGCCGGGAACGGCGACGCCGATGCCGACAACCCGGAGCGAATGGTCCTGCCTCGAGAGCAGGTCGGAAATCGCCGTTGTCGCGAGCTCCACCACCTGTTCCGCACTCGGAGTGTTGGCCGTCGCGACGCGAACCTGCTTGAAGACCCGGCCGCCGAGGCCGACCAATCCAACGTGGACGGCGTCAACCTCCGGGTTCACTGCGATCGCGACGGTGCCTTGGTCGACATGCACCACGGGACTGGGTCGGCCGGCCTTCGCGCTTCTTTCCGGCATCCGCTCGTTAACAAGTCGCAGGTCGGCGAGGTCGGCGACCACCGCGCCGACCGTCGAACGGTTCAATCCGGTCATCCGCGTCAGTCGCGCTCGCGAGAGCGGTCCACCCTGGTGAACGAGGCTCAGGATGTTGGAGAGATTGTTGCGACGCAACTGCTCAGTAGTGCCGACGGACGCCCCAGGCGGCCGCGCGGGCTCAGCGACGGTCGGCATATCACGACCCTAGCCTGCGCGGCGCGGCGTCTGGCCCACGCTTCCGCTGGCGCAGCACCTTCGCCACCTGATAAGTTCTTTGTCACAACAAAATATTCTCGAAGAGTGTTGACGACCCTTTAAGGACATTCCATGGCTGCAACGCCCACGCGCGAAGACAAGTTCTCCTTTGGTCTGTGGACCATCGGTTACAACGGCAGCGACCCGTTCGGCGGACCGACCCGCCCACCGCTGGACGTGGTGGAGGCGGTGACGAGGCTCAGCGAGCTCGGCGCCTATGGTCTCACCTTCCACGATGACGACCTGTTCGCCTTCGGCTCGACCGACGCCGAACGACAGAAGCAGATCGACCGGCTCAAAGCGGCCCTGGCCGACACCGGGCTGATCGTGCCGATGATCACCACCAACCTCTTCAGCGCGCCGGTGTTCAAGGATGGCGGGTTCACCTCCAACGACCGCGCGGTGCGTCGCTTCGCGTTGCGCAAAGTTCTGCGCAACATCGACCTCGCCGCCGAGCTCGGCGCGAAGACGTTCGTCATGTGGGGTGGTCGCGAAGGCGCGGAGTATGACGCGGCCAAGGACATCCGCGGGGCACTCGAACGCTACCGGGAAGCCGTGAACCTGCTGGGCGACTACGTCACCGACAAGGGCTACGACATCCGCTTCGCCATCGAGCCCAAGCCCAACGAGCCCCGCGGCGACATCCTGTTGCCCACGGTCGGCCACGCCCTTGCCTTCATCACCACCCTGGAGCGCCCCGAGCTCGTCGGCGTGAACCCGGAGGTCGGACACGAGCAGATGGCTGGCCTGAACTACGCCGCCGGCATCGCCCAGGCGCTCTACCAGGGCAAGCTGTTCCACATCGACCTCAACGGCCAGCGCGGAATCAAGTACGACCAGGATCTCGTCTTCGGCCACGGTGACCTCGCGAACGCGTTCGCCCTGGTCGACCTGCTCGAGAACGGCGGCCCGGACGGTGGCCAGACCTACGACGGCCCGCGCCACTTCGACTTCAAGCCCAGCCGCACCGAAGACATCAGCGGTGTCTGGGACGCGGTGGCAGCCAACATGCGCACCTACCTCCTGCTCAAGGAACGCGCCGCGTCGTTCCGTGCGGACCCCGAGGTCCAGGAAGCCCTCGCCGCTTCCCGGGTCTTCGAGATCAAGGACCCCACGCTCGCCTCGGGTGAGACCTATGACGACCTGCTCGCCGACCGCGCTTCCTACGAGGACTTCAACTCCGATGCCTACTTCGGTGGCAAGGGCTGCGGCTTCGTGCGCCTCAACCAGCTCGCGCTCGAACACCTTCTCGGCGCCCGCTGACCGGCAGGCGCCGAACCGAGACATCAACGGCAGGAACAGGTATGACGCTCGTCGCCGGAGTTGACTCCTCGACACAGAGCTGCAAAGTCGTCATCCGCGATCTCGCAACAGGAGCGGTGGTGCGCTCCGGGCGGGCGCCGCATCCTGAGGGTACGGAGGTCGATCCGAGCGCCTGGTGGGATGCGCTGTTGGCCGCGATCGGCGCCGGCGGCGGGTTCGACGACGTCGCGGCCGTGTCGATCGCCGGCCAGCAGCACGGCATGGTGGTCCTGGATGTTGCGGGATGCGTCATCCGACCCGCCCTGCTGTGGAATGACGCGCGGAGCGCACCAGCGGCCGTCGACCTGATCGCCGAGGTGGGGGCAGACGAGTACGTACGGCGCACCGGTGCGGTGCCCGTCGCGTCCTTCACGGCGACAAAGCTGCGCTGGCTGCGCGACTCGGAGCCGGCGAATGCCGCCAAGGTCGCAGCCGTTGCGCTCCCCCATGACTGGCTGACCTGGCGTCTGCGCGGCTACGGCCCCGTCGACGAGAGTCCACTCGGCCCCCGGCTCGTGGAGCTGAAGACCGACAGGTCGGAGGCCAGCGGCACCGGCTACTGGAGCCCGGCAACCGGCGAATACGACCTCGAGCTGTTCGAACGAGCACTTGGTCACCAGGCCATCCTGCCCCGGGTCCTGGGTCCCGGTATGGCGGCCGGCACCACCGTGGCCCTTCCCGGCTCTCGGGTGCCTGCAGGCATCGTCGTGGGCCCTGGTGCCGGCGACAACGCGGGCGCGGCGCTCGGCCTGGGCGCGGGGGCCGGCGACGTCGTCGTCTCGATCGGCACGAGCGGGACCGTCTTCGCAGTGGCCGAACGGCCGGCGATGGATCCGACGGGCGCGGTCGCCGGATTCGCTGACGCAAGCGGGCTCTTCCTCCCGCTTGTCGCAACCCTCAACGCAGCACGAGTTCTCGGCTCCATCGCCGGGCTGCTGGGGATTGACCACGACGGTCTTGCCCGGCTCGCCCTGGAGGCAGAGCCCGGTTGCACTGGCGTGGTGCTGGTCCCGTACTTCGAGGGCGAACGCACACCGAACCTGCCGGAAGCCACGGCAAGCTTGCACGGCCTCACGATCGCCTCAAGCACACGCGCCAACCTTGCCCGTGCAGCCATCGAAGGCATGCTGTGCGGTCTGGCCGCAGGCCTCGACGCCGTGCGCGCGGTCGACGTGACCGAGCAGCGCATCATCCTGATCGGCGGGGCAGCACAGAACATCGCGGTCACAACAATTGCGGCGCAGGTCTTCGACGCACCAGTCGTGGTCCCGGCCCCCGGCGAGTACGTCGCCGATGGCGCAGCCGTCCAGGCCGCTTGGGCGTTGACCGGTGAACTGCCCGTGTGGCCAGTGCAGATCGTCGCCGAGCCGGCACCTGACCATCGCCCGGTCATCCGCGACCAGTACGCCCGGTACGCCGCTGCCGAGTCCGCTCATGCCAGCCGGAACGGCTGAGCCTGGGCACGACTAGCCCGCAACCGATGCGCGGCACACTGTCCTGCACCTCCACCCCCTCCCGGAGGAGTCCCCATGCCCCTGTTCGACCTCAGCCGGACCGCGCTCGAGACCTACCGGCCGGACATCGACGAGCCCGCGGACTTCGACGCATTCTGGGCCACGACACTTGCCGAGGCCCAGGAACACGACCTGGCCCTGAAGCTGACACGCGTCGACTCTGGCCTCTGCCTGATCGACGTGTTCGATGTCGAGTTCGCCGGCTTCGGTGGGCACCTGATCAAAGCCTGGTTGACCCGGCCGGCCGCGGGCAGCGGGCCGGCGGGCCTGCTCCCTGCTGTCGTTGAGTACAACGGCTACGGTGGGGGGCGGGGGCTCCCGCACGAGCACCTCGCCTGGGCCGCTGCCGGCTACGTGCACCTGTTCATGGACACCCGCGGCCAGGGCAGCCGCTGGGGAGCCGGTGGCGACACCCCCGACCCGGTCGGCGCCGGTCCCGCCGCGCCGGGATTCATGACGCGCGGAATCCTGGACCCCGCCGACCACTACTTCCGTCGCGTGTTTACCGATGCCGTGCGCGCGGTCGAGACCGTGCGCGCCGTCGCAGGGGTCGACCCGGCCCGCGTCGCCGTCGCCGGCGCGAGCCAGGGCGGCGGAATCGCCCTCGCAGTAGCCGGACTGGTCCCGGACCTGATCGGCGTACTGCCAGACGTACCGTTCCTGTGCCACATCCGCCGCGCGGTCGACCTGTCGGACCGCGAGCCCTACACCGAGATCACGACCTACCTGTCCGTCCATCGCGCCCACGTCAGCGCCGCTTTCCGCACCCTGTCCTACCTCGACGGGGTGAACTTCGCGCGCCGCGCGACCGCACCCGCACTGTTCTCCGTCGGCCTGATGGATCCGATCTGCCCGCCCTCGACCGTCTACGCCGCGTACAACCACTATGGGTCTCACGCCGGGGGAGTCAGCAAGGACATCGAGGTCTACGAGTTCAACGAGCACGAAGGCGGCGCAGGCCACCAGTTCGCGCGCCAGCTGCCGTGGCTCGCCGCGCTCGCGACAGGCGCCGGATCGAGCCCCGGCTCAGTCTGAGAACTCACTTCCGCGAAGCGTGACCGTTTCAAATCGCACGAGGTCGACTGAGACCTCGCAACCATTCCACGCGACCCGGTGCCTCGCGTGGCCGGGTGCTCTGACTGCGGAGAATGTCGCCCCGGTGAGCGCGATCTCGCCTGCGGTGTCCCGTGCCCACGCGATGGATACCTCAATGCCAGGCCGCGCGACAAATCCCTGCGACCGAGCCCGTGACGAGCTCCGGCGGCACGGCGGGCAGCAGCTCGATGACACCGGTGGAACCGTGTCTGACGTTGCGGTCGGTGCTTANNGTCCTGCGGTAGACGGCGAAGAGGGCGTCATAGCCGTCGACGGTCGACGGGTCGGGGAGTACCTCACGCCCACTCGGCGTAGGCGGAAGTGAGCCGCGCGCCCGTGCCGGGCTCCCGCCCAGGAACTCCCAGGCCAGGGCCGCGGCCCCCGCGGCGCTGGCCTCGGGCTCAGCGCAGACCAGGACAGGGCGCTGGGTGATGTTGGTGATGATGCGGATCCACAACGGGCTACGCGCGCCACCCCCCACCACGCGGATCGACTCGATGCGCTGGCCGGTGACCTCTTCGAGCCGCTCGAGGTGGAGGCGCAGCTCGAATCCGACGCCTTCGAGAATCGATCGGTACAGGTGGGCCCGCGTGTGGCGCCCGTGCCACCC
>PKWT01000241.1:6294-8359 GCA_003132125.1 Micrococcales bacterium
CCGCGCCGTCGACTCCACGCTCACCGAACTGCTCCCTGCACCACGTGGCAACGTACGCAGCGGCATTGAGGACGGTTTCCAAAGTGAATTTCCCCGCTCGGATCCCGGCGAGGGTCCGGAACGCCGGGTCCCACAGGTACTCCTCCGACTGGACCCCCAGGACCATGGACGTGCCGAGGTTGAGGTAGGCGACGCCCGAAACGGTCGCGCCGAGTCCCAGGCCGGCTGCCTGGCCGTCGCCTATTCCAGAAACCACGGGCACCGCGCCCGGCAGGCCGAGCGAGCGGGCAAGCTCTCGTGAGAGGGTGCCGATCTCTTCGCCTGCGGGCACTAGATCGGGTAGCTGTTCGACGCGCACTCCCGCGAGGTCGAGCAGCTCGGCGGACCAGTCCATACGCTGAAGGTCGAAGAGTCCGAGGGTGTCGGCCGAGCCGTGGCTGGTCGCCCAACGTCCGGTCAACCGCCAAACCAGGTACGCCTGGACGTCACCGACGTGGACGGCGTTCCGCAGGACGGCGGGCTCGTGTCGGGCCAGCCAGGCGAGCTTGTAGATGGCGGGGGTGGTGTCCGGCGGCTTGCCGGACAACTCGTGAACGCGTGTCGAGCCGAGTTCTGCGATCTCTTCGTGGGCGCGGCCGTCGAGCCATAAGATCGCCGGGCGTAGCGCCCGCCCGCCGCTGTCGAGGCACACGAACGACTCTCGTTGGTGCGTGATGCACAGCGCACGGACCCGGCCGGGGTCCACCAGAACCCTCACCGCCTCGGCAATGGCGCCCTGTGTAGCCGTCCACCACTGCTCCGCATCCTGCTCGTGCCATGCAGGGCGAGGTTGCAGCGTGCGCAAGGGGTGGGCAGCCTGCGCGACCGCCTGGCCCGCTTCGTCGTAGATGACCACCTTGGCCGCTGTCGTAGAGCAGTCGACCGCGATGACCAGCCCGTCTCCGCCGCTCACGGACTTGGCGACACGATGATCTTGAGGCCGACGCGATCGCTGGCCGCACGGAACGCTTCATCCGCTTTCTCGAGCGGAAAGGTGTGGGTGACGATGGAAGCCACGTCAACCAGCCCCTCGTCGACCAGCCGAATTGTCCGGGGGTACATCTCCTTCATCCGCCGCGAAAGCTTCAGCGTCAACCCCTTTCGACGAGCCACCGAAGCGGGGAACGTGGTGCTGTCATGCCCCGGGATCCCTGCCAGAATGACGCGCCCCCCGGGTCTCGCGGCCGCAACGGCGAACCCGACGCCAGCATCGGTCCCGGCCGCCTCGAAGGCGACATCCACGCCCCGGCCGCCCGTCGCCTCCGCCAGCGCGACGTGGACATTGTCAGCGTCAGCGTCGAGGACGACGTGGGCGCCCATCGCTGCAGCGGCTTCGCGTCGGTGCGCCAATGGCTCGACGGCGACGATGTGACTGGCACCTGCGGCTCGAGCCAGCTGCACCATGCAAAGGCCAATGGGCCCGCATCCGATGACGGCAACAACCGCACCCACCTTGGGCTTCCCCAGGTCGTGGGCGTGCAACGCCACTCCGAGCGGTTCCAGCATCGCCGCGTCTGCGTCACTGAGAGTGTCGGGTACCGCGTGCAACAGCGCCGTTGGCCAGGCCAGGAACTCACGCAGACCGCCGTCGTTGGCGCCGTGCCCCGCAAAGCGAACCGAAAGACAGAGGTTTCGGTTGCCCTCCAAACATGGCTCACACACCCCGCAGGGGAGCGCGGGGTCGATGGCGACCCGTAGCCCGTCGTGGGACCCGCCCTGGATGACCCCCGCGAACTCGTGCCCGAGCACCAATGGATGTGTGAGCTGCGCGTCACCGATACCGCCGTCGGTGAACCAGTGCAGGTCAGAACCACACAGACCAACCGCTGTTACGCGAACGAGGGTCTCGCCCGCGCCCGGGGACGGCCGGAGCTCATCGGCGACACGCACATCTCCCACACCGTGAAGCCGTGCCACCCTCACGGGCGACTCACCGCCCAAGAGTTCCCTGATGCAAAACCACGGCGGCACGGCGCAACTCCGCAGATGCTCGGCGAAACCCCACATGAGACGCGCCCTGAAACCC
>PKWT01000191.1 GCA_003132125.1 Micrococcales bacterium
GCGCGCTGGGTGCAGATCCGGGTCCCCGGCGCGACGCACATGGCCAAGCACACCCGCGGACTCGTGGCCCGGCACCTGTGCGAGTCCGGTATTGACGTCCGGACGCCGAAGGCTCTGGAGCGGGTGGTGGCCCAGCGTTTCGAGACCACGCTGACCGGGCCCGTCCGACCCGGACAACCGTGGATCCTCGACACGAGCGTTCGGTGACGGAGTCGGCCTTCGCGGACCTGGTGACGCGAGTCGGTCCTGTCCTGATCTTTCTGGTTGCGATCACGGTGGTGGCCGAGATCGCAGATGCCGCTGGCGTCTTCGATGTTGCCGGGCACTGGGCTGCTGGCGCTGGTCGTGGCCGCACCTGGCTGTTGTGGCTGCTCGTCGTCGGCCTTTCGTGCCTGTCCACCATCGTCCTCAGCCTGGACACCACCGCGGTGCTGCTGACGCCGGTCGTGATTAAAGTCGCCCGTCAGCTCAGGCTGAACCCGTTGCCCTTCGCCATGACCACGGTCTGGCTGGCGAATACGGCCTCCCTGCTCCTGCCCGTGTCCAACCTGACCAACTTGCTTGCACTGCACCGGTTCTCAGATCTGGGACTTGGCCACTCGGGATACGTCTCACTGGCCTTGTGGCCGGCGTTGGCTGCAATCGGGGCCACGGTGACGGTGCTGGCGTTGATCCACCTGCGCGACCTACGGGGCCGATACTCCCCCAACGCTCCCCCTGCACCTCATGACCGGACCTTGCTGGTGGTGGCTGCATCCGTGTGCGCGGCGCTCGGCCCGGCCTTTGCACTCGGCATCACCCCCGCTATCGCGGCCTCTGCGGCGGCAATCGTTCTGGTTGGCACCTGTCTGATCCGCAACCGCCCCCTCCTGCGCGCGGTCAAGGTCCCCTGGCTCATCGTCGTCGGGGTCTGTGTGCTGTTCATCATCGTGGACATCGCACTTACGCACGGTCTGCGCGACTTGCTCGCCAACTGGGTCGGCACGGGCACCGGGACCGCAGACCTTTTGCGTGTCAGTGCGGTCGGGGCCGGCAGCTCCAACTCCGTGGACAACTTGCCGGCCTATCTCGCCCTGGAGTCCGTGACCGACAACGACCCTCGCCGGCTGATGGCCCTGCTGATCGGCGTCAACGTCGGACCATTGGTCACGATCTGGGCATCGCTGGCCACGATCCTGTGGCGGGACCGATGCCGCCGCGCAGGAGTCACGATCTCGCTCTGGCGATTCGCATGGCAGGGCGCGGTATGCGCCAGCGCCGCCACGGTCGCCGCCGTTCTCGCGCTGTCCTTCGCCTGAGATGAGTCCAGCGATCAGCCGAGGGCGCGTTCGAAGTCCTCAACCAGGTCGCGGATGTCCTCCAGCCCAACGGAGACGCGCAGCACACCGTCCGTGATGCCGACAGCGAGCCGCGGCTCTGCCCCCAGCCGCCGATGCGTCGTCGTGGCCGGGTGAGTGATCAGTGACTTGGCGTCGCCCAGGTTGTTCGAGATGTCAACGACCTCAAGGGCGTTCATCACCTTGAACGCCTCAGTCTTGCCGCCGACCAGCTCAAAGGTCACGACCGTCCCACCGCCATACATCTGCTTCTTGGCAAGGTCGTGCTGCGGGTGGGACTCGAGCCAGGGATAGATCACGCGCGCGACCTTCGGGTGAGCCTCCAGCACCCGCGCCAGTTCCAGCGCCGACGCGGCCATCCGCTCGACACGGAGCGAGAGCGTCTCCAGACCCTTGAGCAGCACCCAGGCGTTGAACGGCGACATCGACGGACCCGTGTGGCGCATCAGGTTCTTGACCGGGCCGTTGATGAACTCCGACGTGCCCAGGACGGCCCCGCCCATCGAACGCCCTTGCCCGTCAATGTGTTTGGTCGCCGAGTAGACAATGACGTCGGCGCCCTGTTCCAGTGGTTTGGAGAACACGGGAGTGCCGAACACGTTATCGACGACGACCTTGGCTCCCGCAGCATGAGCGAGCTCGCACACCGCCTTCATGTCGACGAGCTCCTGCATCGGGTTGCTGGGCGACTCGAAGAAGACGGCGGACGTCGGCTGCGACAACGCCTCGCGCCACTGGTCGAGGTCGGTCCCGTCGACGAACACGCTCTCGACGCCCCAGCGCGGCAAGATCTCGTCCAGGACCACGAAGCAGGAGCCAAAAAGACTCCGCGAGCTGACTACCCGGTCGCCCTTGCCCAACAACGCGCCCAGCGCAACAAAGACCGCGGCCATGCCGGACGCTGTCGCGAAGCACGCCTCGGTGCCCTCGAGCAGACGCATCCGCTCCTGGAACATGTGCACCGTGGGGTTGCCGTAGCGCGAGTAGACGAAGCGGTCGATCTCGTCCTTGAACGCGGCCTCCGCCTCCTCCGCTGAGGAGTACACGTAGCCCGAGGTCAGGAACAGACCCTCTGAGGTCTCGTCGAAGTTGCTACGAGCCAGGCCTCCGCGGACCGCCACCGTGTCCGGACGCAACTCGTTCATCCCTGCCTCCAGGGCAGCCCTGCGGCCTTCCAGCCGGCCACCGTCCGGTGTCCGTCATGGTCAAGCGGACCCTCGAAGCCGTCAGAGACGTTGTATGCCGGACCGAGGCCTGCTGCAGTGGCGGCCTTCGCGGCGGCCGCCGAGCGCACACCCGAGCGGCAGAGGAAGTAGATGGGCACACCCTCGGCGACACCGGCGAGGCGGAGCTGCTCCAGGAAGCTGCCGTTCTGCGTGCCGTCCGGGAACCGTTGCCATTCAATGGGAATCACGCGTTTGCCAATGTGCGACAGATCGGGCAGCCCGACGTAGCTCCATTCAGCCGCGGTCCTCACGTCGACGAGGACCGCATCGGCGGAAGCCTGCAGCGCGGCGTATGAGTCGGCCGGGTCGACATCGCCGGCGTAGGTCTCATCCATTGGAGAAGGATTCCACAGCCCCGCGTCTGCGGGAACGCTGGTTCAGGGCGTGGAACGCACCGGCGAGCGCGGGTGGCGGGGCCGGTCAACGCAGACAGCGA
>PKWT01000266.1 GCA_003132125.1 Micrococcales bacterium
GATCGGGACGACGGCGGGGCAGTAACAGCGCACGTGCCGCGCACTCGCGGAAACGCGCTGCAAACAAAGCAGATCCGCCGATCTCGGTAGTGACGAGATCGTCCACGTCATCCGCGTCGAGCGCGATCAGGGACATCAGCTCGAGCCCGATGCCGGTCGATCTGGTGCCGATCGACGAGCTGCCGGTCGACCCGCTGCCGGTCGACCCGGCGTCGTCGAACTCGATGTCGGGCAGCCTGAACACGATGCCGTCATCGCCATGCATGGCCTGCACGTCGACGCCAAACCGCTCGCGCATCCTGGCCGCGACACACAACGCCCACGGAGCATGCACCTGCGCACCGAAGGGGGAGTGAACCGCCACGCGCCAGTCGCCGAGCTCATCACGGAACCGCTCGACCACGATGTTGCGGTCATCGGGGACATGCCCGGTGGCCTCGCGCTGCTCGTCGATATAGGTGAGCAGGTTGTCCGTGGCCCAGGCGTCGAGGCCCGTTGCGGCCACACGGGCTCGCGCCTTGTCGGGACCGAGCGTGCCGATCTCACGGACGAACTCGCCCACGGCACGCCCCAGCTCGACCGGGCGGCCCAGGGAGTCGCCCTTCCAGAACGGCAGCTTGCCGGGCTGGCCGGGCGCCGGAGTGACGAGGACCTTGTCGTGGGTGATGTCCTCGATCCGCCAGGTCGAGGTGCCGAGGGTGAACACATCGCCGATCCGCGACTCGTAGACCATCTCCTCGTCGAGCTCGCCGACGCGTCGCCCCGTGCCCTCGCCCGAGGCGAGGAACACGGCATACAGGCCCCTGTCCGGGATGGTTCCCCCGCTGGTGACGGCGAGCCGCTGCGCTCCGGGACGGCCGGTGAGCGTGCCCGTGACTCGGTCCCAGACGAGTCGCGGTCTCAGCTCGGCGAACTCGTCACTCGGGTAACGCCCGGACAGCATGTCGAGGACCGACTCCAGGATGGACCGGGGGAGTGCGGCGAAGGGAGCGGCCTTGCGTACCAACGACTCCAGGTCATCAACGGCCCAGTCGTCCATCGCGCACATGGCGACGATGTGCTGAGCCAGAACGTCGACCGGGTTGGCCGGCACGCGCAGCGACTCGATCGCCCCGGCGCGCATCCGGTCGACCACCACAGCGGTCTGGACGAGGTCGCCGCGGAACTTGGGGAAGAGCACTCCGCGAGACACCGCGCCCACCTGGTGCCCGGCCCGCCCGACGCGTTGCAGCCCGCTGGCAACACTCGGCGGGGACTCCACCTGGATGACGAGATCGATGGCGCCCATGTCGATGCCGAGCTCGAGCGAGCTGGTGGCGACCACCGCGGGGAGACGACCGGCCTTGAGGTCCTCCTCGATCAGGGCGCGCTGCTCCTTGCTGACCGAGCCGTGGTGTGCGCGGGCGAGCACCCCCGGAGCGCCTCTCGACGTTCCAGCCTGCGCCATTCCCCCGCAAGCGGGAGGTACCCCCATCTGGGCGGGTGTCCGGGTGCTCGCCTTGACGGCGATAATTGAGTCTGGATTGCCTTCAGTGGCAAGGGACTCGAGCTCGAGACGCTCCTCCCAGATCTCATTGAGCCGAGCGGTCAGGCGCTCCGCCAGGCGGCGGGAGTTGGCAAACACCAGGGTCGAGCGATGCTGTGCGATCAGGTCGACGATGCGCTCCTCGACGTGTGGCCAGATCGAGGCCCGGCGCTCCGGGCCGGCAGCCGCGCCGCCGACGTCCGCGGTCATCTCGCCAAGGGATGACATGTCGGGGATGGGGACGACCACCTGGAGGTCCCACTCCTTGGTCGACGGCGGCTGGACGACCGTGACAGGGCGACCCCCGGCCAGGAAGCGCGAGACGGCCTCGACCGGGCGCACGGTCGCGGAGAGGCCCACACGTTGAGCAGGCTTGTCCAGCAAGGCATCCAGCCGTTCGAGACTCACTGCCAGGTGCGCGCCGCGCTTGGTCCCGGCGATGGCGTGGATCTCGTCCAGGATGACGGTCTCGACGCCGATGAGAGCCTCACGTGCCTTCGAGGTCAGGATCAGGAAGAGTGACTCGGGGGTGGTGATGAGGACGTCGGCGGGTCGGCGGGCGAACAGCCTTCGGTCAGCCGCCGAGGTGTCCCCGGACCGGATCGCGACGCTGACCTCGGGCTTGGCGAGTCCCAGCCGGGTGGCGGCGTGACCGATGCCGATCAGGGGCGAGCGCAGGTTGCGTTCGACGTCCACGGCAAGAGCTTTCATCGGCGAGATGTAGAGGACGCGGCAGCGGCGCAGGGGCTCGGCCGGCACGGGGGTGGACGCCAGGCGGTCCAGCGCCCACAGGAACGCCGAGAGCGTCTTGCCTGAGCCGGTGGGAGCCACGACGAGGGTGTGGTCGCCGGTGCTGATCGCGTCCCAGGCCCCGACCTGTGCGGGGGTGGGCGCGGCAAAGCTGCCGCTGAACCAAGCTCGGGTGGCGGGGGAGAAGCGCGCGAGCACGTTGGCAGATCCCATCGTCTGCCAAGCCTGTCACCCGACACCGACAATGCCACAAGCCGGTTGCCCTGAGGCCGCGTGAGGATGCGGCGGGTGAGTGGAACGGCATACCGATTGCTCGAGCGTTGGAGGCCCGGGATACGGGTGTGTCCGCTCCATTTTCGGCGTACTGTGCCGAGCAGAAGTCCTGACATCCGGGGAGGATTCTCGTGACTCTGGCACACAAGCTGGTAGGCAATGCGATGCAGATGGCGGTGTGTCAGCTGGCGGAGGGCCAGACCGTGTACTGCGAGGCAGGCAAGTTCCTGTGGAAGACGGTCAACGTCTCGGTGGAGACGCGGCTGACCAAGCCCCAGGGCAACCAGCAGGGCGCGCAGGCGACCGCCGGCGGCCTGCTCCAGAAGGCCCTCGACGTCGGCAAACGCGTTCTCGCCGGTGAGAGCCTGGCCTTCCAGTACTACCGAGCCAACGGTGGGAGCGGGCTGGTCACCTTTGCGGGCGTCCTGCCGGGAGAGATGCGCGCCCTGGAGCTGGACGGTACGACCGGTTGGTACGCCGAGAAGGACGCGTTCGTGGCGGCCGAGTCCACCGTTGACTTCGATATCGCCTTCTCCGGTCTGCGCACGGGGATGAAGGGCGGTGAGGGTTTCGTTCTCGAGCGGTTCAGTGGGCACGGCACGGTGCTGATTGCCGGGGCTGGCAACTTCATCGAGCTCAACCCTGCCAAGTACGGCGGCAAGATCCAGGTCGACACCGGTTGCGTCGTGGCCTTCCAGGACACCGTGCGTTACGGCGTGGAGCGCGTTGGGGCACTCAACACACAGACGATGATGACGGCGATGTTCGGCGGCGAGGGGCTCTCGCTTGCCACGCTGGAGGGCGACGGCCAAGTCATCCTTCAGTCCATGACCATCGAGGGACTGGCCAAGGCTCTCGCCAAGAACATGGGCGTGGGCAACGACAAACGAGGCCCGCTGGGCGGCTTGCTCTCGGGCAGTCAGGAGTAGCACATGGGATTCATGGACAAGGCCCGCGAAGCCGCGCAGCAAGCCACGGCCAAGGCGCAGCAGGGCCTCGCGCAAGGCCAGGCCAAGATCGATGAGGTGCAGACGTCCCGGGCCGCAGACGGGTTGCTGCACGACGTTGGGGCCGCGTTCTACGCCGAGCAGCGCAGCGGTGGCTCGCACGAGGCCGTGGTGGCCGCGCTCGGCGCGCTGGATGCACACGTCGCCGCGCACGGTCCGCTCGGGAAGGCGGGGCCGGTGTCTCCGGAGGTCGCCACGCAGTCGCCAGCACCGCCAGGCGCGCCATCTGGTTCGCCGTCCGCGACCCCTCCGGCAGAGCCGTCGGCGGGTCCTGCGGCGGGCGGGTTCACACTGGACGACCTTTAAACTGGGTGGGCAGACGTCCCGACGCTGTGCCCCGGTCGGCCCTGACATTTCTCACGTAGGGCGAGCAGTCGAGCCGCGGGCCCGGTGGACTCCCTCAGCGTTGCGGGCCTGGCTTATGGGGCTATAGGTCCTTGCGGCGGAACGCGAGTGCCGCGAATACGACGAGTGCGGCCGCGAGCAGGATCGATGTCAGCACGGGCCACAGCACGGCCGCGTCCTTCCCAGCGGCGAGCGCAGCGGGCTGGGCTGCGAGCGCAGCAGGTGAGTACGTGCCCAAGGGCTTCCAGATCGACGCGATCGACATCAGCGCGTATGCCGCAAGTCCCGCACCGGCCGCTCCGGCCGCAGAGCTGATGAGCACCGAAAGAAGTGTCATCAGGGCAATGAAGAGGATGCCGAACACGAGCCACACCAACGCCGAGGACCACAGCGCCGATCCCGGCGCCTCCCTGAACACTGCCGCCGTCAGACCCCACGTGACGAGTGTTCCGGTGACCACCAAGAGAGCGAGAAACGCCGAGTGGACCGTTGCCTTGGCGATGATGAAGGCGGTTCGCGAAACCGGTTTGGTGAGCACGAGCACTGCCGTCCCAGTCTTGCTCTCCGCCGACACGATGCTTCCGTAGATGATGATCAGGGCGAACAGGCCAATCTGCGAAAGGTTCTTGATCCATTGGGCATAGGCGTCCAGATAGGTCGGCGTCGGTATCTTGATCCCGCCGAGCTGGTCACCGGCCAGCGCACCCACGATCTCCGGGGTGAACTTGGCGAGCACCGGCCCGGTGAACGCGAAGAACAGCAGAATGCCGGGCAGCACCCAGATGCGCCACGTTCGCAGGATCTCGCGTACTTCCTTGCGTGCGAACACCGCAGTCCCGCTCATCGCCGTTCGCCTCCGACCAGCTCGACGAAGACTTCTTCCAGGCCCATCTCGCCCGCGTCCATGCGGGACAACCCGATCTGCCGGGCCGCGACCATCGCCGGAATCTGCAGCTGGGCCGCGCCAACGTCTTTCACGGTGATCTCGATGGCACCGTTGGACCCGCGTGCGACCGCCGTCGCCCACGTCTGTCGTCCGATCTCTTCGGCGAGCTCGTCGGCGCCTTCGGTGACCTCGACCATGACCTTCTGCTGTCCATAGCGCGCTTTGAGCTCTTCGATGGGCGCTTGGGCGACCACGCGCCCGAGGTCGAGAATCGCCACGGTGTCGCAGACGCGCTCGACGTCAGCGAGGATGTGCGTGGAGAAGAACACGGTGGTCCGCCCGCGCAGCGTTGTGAGCATGTCGAGAACATCCTTGCGGCCCATGGGGTCGAGCGCGCTGGTCGGCTCGTCCAACAACAGCAGCTTCGGCGCGTTGATCAGCGCCTGCGCCACGCCGAGACGCTGTTTCATGCCACGCGAGTACCCNNGATGTCGTGGCCGAGTATCTGCACGGAACCGCTGCTCGGCCGCGCGAGCCCGGTCAGCAGGTGGAGAGTGGTCGTCTTGCCGGCGCCGTTGGGACCGAGAAACCCGAATATCGAGCCTTCTTCGACCACCAGGTCCATGGAGTCGAGAGCGTTCTTCTCGCCGTAGGCCTTTGTCAGTGCTGTGGTCCGGATCGCGTTGCTCATCGCGGGTTGGCGGTCATCGCTGGTCGGTGTTGTCGCGCGGTCCGTAGAGATTATCCGCGACATCCTCGGTTCGAACCGGCGATGACGAGGCCGCCGCATTGTCAGTGACAACGTCGGGCTTGCGCGCCGCCACGAGGTAGATGATCGCCCCTACGGTGTTCACGAGAAGGACGATCGCGACCCAGATCCACTTGTTCGCGAAGACCAGCTGTTCCACCGGCCGCCGGTACAGATCGACCAGAGCGATCACGTCGAGCGTGACCTGAACAACGGCCAACACCCCCAGGGCCACGAGGCCCCACACCGGAACCG
>PKWT01000316.1:0-3860 GCA_003132125.1 Micrococcales bacterium
TCACACTGTGAGTTTAGGTCGTCTCGCGCGCCGGCAGGCCGAGTGTCCAGCCACCGGCGGATAATGCGGCCCGTGATGCTTTCCGCGATCCGACCCGCCGCTGCGCTGGTCAGTGTGGACGGGTTCGGCGGGCTCGTGCGCCTGGCGCTCGTGGTCGTCGTATGCACGGGGCTGGCCGCGGCCATCAACCACTGGGGACACCTGGGACATGGCCGCGACGACATCCTGGCCGCCCTGCGAGCCTGCGTGCAGCTCGGCGTCGTCGGGCTGCTGATCTTCGCGGTGCTCAGGTCGTGGTGGCTGACGCTGGGTTTCATCACCCTGATGCTGTCGGTGGCATCGCTGACGGCCGGAAGGCGGCTGAACAGACAGGGCGCCTGGTGGCTGGCGACCGCACCCGTCGCCCTTGGTGCCGTCCCCGTCGCCAGCGGCCTGCTGCTCAGTGGCCTCATCCCCCGCCAACCCATCGCCGTCGTGCCGATCGTCGGCATCCTCATCGGTGGGGCCATGACGGCGACGACACTTGCCGGAAGGCGTTCGCTCGACGCCCTGCAAACGCGCCACGGGGAGTACGAGGCCGGGCTGTCCATCGGTCTCCTGCCTCGCGACTCGGCCCTGCTCATCGCCCGCGACGATGCCGCGCTGGCCCTCGTTCCCGGCCTTGACCAGACCCGGACCGTCGGTCTGGTCACCCTTCCAGGAGCCTTCGTGGGGATGCTGCTCGGTGGCGCCTCACCGTTGCAGGCCGCCGCCGTCCAGCTGGTGGTCCTGGTGGCCCTGCTGCTGGTGCAGTCCATCGCCGTGCTCGTCACCGTCGAGCTCGTGGCGCGCGGGCGGTTCGGCACCCGTCAGGTTGGCCGCTCGTTCAGGTCGTCATGATCGCGGCTAGGGGAAGCTGCGTCATCCATCGCTGTTCCCGCGGGCGCTGGGCATCGGTCACAATGACCGACATCGTCACCGTCCGGTACGTACCGGACGGACCCGCGATTGAGCAGATTGCCCCCTTGTGGTCTGGTCTCCGAACGAATCCTTCTCGAGGGGCGGTGGTCGTGTGAGTGCTCGGTTCGAGGAGCTCGGCTGGAGTCCCACGCCGATCGGTGAGGTCAGCCTCCGCAGGCGCCGCGACCCGGTCACCGGCGTTGACATCTTCGAGGTCAAGCTCGGCGAAGAGTTCCTCATGTCCAGCCTCTTCACCGTCGCCGAGATCGAGGTGGCTCGACGCGCACTGGCCCGCCTCCAAGGGTCCGAGCTTGACGTCGCCGTGGGCGGACTGGGACTCGGCTACACCGCCCAGTCCGTGCTGGAGGACCCGCGGGTGCGCGAGCTGGTGGTGGTTGAGGTGCTTGAGCCCGTGATCCAGTGGCACCAGCGAGGTCTGGTCCCGGTCGGGCCGATCCTGACCGCAGATCCCCGCTGCCGGCTGGTGCACGGGGACTTCTTCGCGATGACCGACGGGCCGGGGTTCGACCCCGACATGCAGGGTCGGGTCTTTGACGTTGTGGTCGTCGACATCGACCACTCACCGAAGCACCTGCTCGCCGACGGCAGCGCCGGCTTCTACGGCGTGGCAGGGACGCAACGGCTGGCCGGTCACCTGCGACCAGGGGGTGTCTACGCCCTCTGGTCCAACGACCCGCCTGACGACGCCTACCTGGCGGTGTTGTCGGAGGTGTTCGTCGACGTCGCTGCCGAGGTGGTCAGCTTCCCCAACCCGCTCCAGGACCGGCTGGCCACCAACACGGTCTATCTGGCCACCAAGCCCGGCTGACGCCCGGGCCGGCGTAGCTGTTCAGGCGGAGGCAGGCGCTGCTCGCGGAAGAGGATCGAGTCCCAGGCTGATCCGAACGGCTCGGTCGACGTGAAGCGCCGTCGTGTCGTACAGCACCGTGCTTGGCAGGTCCTCGGGTGCGACCAGCAGGCTGATCTCGGTGCATCCGAGCACGATGCCTTGCGCCCCCTGGTCGACCAGGTCGCCCATGATCCGCACGTACTCCCGGCGGGAGTGGTCGTCGATGATCCCGTGGGTCAGCTCCTCGAAGATGACGCGATGCACCACGGCCCGGTCCCGCACGGGAGGGACGAGAACCGCGAGCCCGAAGCCGGCGAAGCGCGACCGGTAGAAGTCAGCTTCCATCACGGGTGCGGTGCCCAGCAGGCCCAGAGTGTGGACACCGTCAGCGATGGCTGCGTCCGCGGTCGGGTCGACGATGTTGATCAATGGGATGCCGATTGCGTCCTGCAGCTCGACGGCCACCCGGTGCATCGTGTTCGTGGCCAGGATCAAGAACTCCGCCCCGGCGCGCTCGACCCGCCGAGCTCGCTCGGCGAGGTACTGCGCCGCCTGGTCCCAGAGCTCGTCGCGGATGAAGCCTTCGATCACGCCGAAGTCCACGCTGTAGAGCACGAGCTCCGCGGCGCTGTGGCCACCCTGGTGCGCATTCACGCCATCATTGATGCGTCGGTAGTACTCCGCGCTGGCCACACTGCTCATGCCACCCAGAATCCCGATCGTCCTCATCGTGTGGCCCTCCTCGCTCTGCTGGAATCCAACTCTGTCGGAATCCAGAAACGCCGATGCGGTCAACTCAGCGGTCCTCCATCCCCCAGGCCGAGCCGTAGCCGCCGGGCTGGGGCGCTTTGAGCAGGTCGAGATACGGCACGGCGTCGAAAGACTCCGGCCCACGAACGCCAGTGCCCTGCCACACTCCGGTCGCGAGAAGCTCGAGTGCCACAGCGGGATTGATCGCTGTCTGCCACACCACGCACTGGGTGCCGTACTCACGCATCGCCCACTCGTTGTCGACCACATGGTGGAGATAGACCTCTCGCGGCTCGCCGTCTTTGCCCTTGCCGGTCACCCAGAGACCGGCACAGGTCTTGCCGGTCATCCGCGGGCCGATCGTCGCAGGATCGGGCAGGCACGCGGCAACCACGTCTCGCGGAGAAACCTGTATGCCGCCGACCCTCACCTTCTGGGTCCGGTCAAGGCCCAGCGCGTGCAGGGTCTTGAGAACCCCGATGAAGTCGTCGCCGAGGCCGTACTTGAAGGTCACGCGCTTGGCATCGACCCAGCGCGGCATGAGCAGAACCTCCTCGTGCTCGACATTGACGCACTCGACCGGGCCGATCCCCTCGGGGAAGTCGAACACCTCTGGCTCGCTGAACGGAGCCGTGGTGAACCAGCCTTTGTCCTTCTCCCAGACGACAGGCGGGTTGAGGCATTCCTCGATCGTCGTCCAGATCGAGAAGCTGGGGGCGAAGATCTCCTCGCCCACCTCGTTGCGTACGACCAGGTTGGCCCCGTCGCGGGTTCCGAGCTCGTCGATCTCGCTGAACAGATGGTCGGCTGCGTACCGCGCGAAGACGTCAGAGAGCCCCGGCTCGACCCCGATCCCGACGAGCGCGAGCCGGCCCGCGTCCTCCCACTGCTGCGCAACCGCGAACTGGTCGTCCCCGAGCTTGACTCCCGGCTCGGCATACGGCCGATCAGGGTGGGGCACCGAGAGGCTCATGGCCATGTCGAGGTAGTCGGCACCGGCCGCGAATGCCCCCTGGAAGACCGACATGACGAAGCGCGGGTCCACCGCGTTGAGGACGTGCGTGATGGAGTGCTCACGTGCCAGCGCGGCCACCGACTCACTCGATGACGCGTCGACCTTTGCGGCAACCAGACGCCGCTCCCCCTGGCGTCGGGCCGTCGCTGAAGCGACGGTGGCCACCGCCCTGGCCTCGTCGGCGTCGGACATGACCAGCAGCTCGAAGAAGTCCCGCTGGACCGCGATGCGGGCGAAGGCGTCGCCCACACCCCCTGACCCGACGACGAGGATGCGCATGGCAGTTCTCCCTCTGTTGATCGTTCC
>PKWT01000316.1:3924-7177 GCA_003132125.1 Micrococcales bacterium
CGGCCACTCTTGCCGCCATGCCCCGCGACCATCTCGATCTTGAACAGGATCGGCCGCTGCACCGGGTCGCTCGTCACGGTCTCGCGCAGCCGGGCCACCCACTTGGCCGGCTCGACGAAATAGACGCGGGTGTCATTGAGGCTCGTGGTCGCCAGAATGGCTGGATAGTCAACCGCCGCAATGTTTTCGTACGGGGTGTAGGCCTTCATGTAGTTGTAGACGTCCGGGTTGTGGAGCGGGTCGCCCCATTCCTCCCACTCCGGCACCGTCAGCGGCAGCGACGGGTCAAGGATGGTCGTGAGCGCATCAACGAACGGCACCGCCGCGTGGATCGCCCTGAAACGTCCAGGCGCAAGGTTGGCGACCGCGCCGGCGAGCAAGCCACCGGCCGAACCTCCCTCTGCGACAAGGCGATCCGGAGCAACCCACCCGGAGCTGACGAGATGATCAGCACACGAGATGAAGTCGGTGAAGCTATTCGTCTTGTGCTCCATCTTGCCGGCGTCGTACCACTGGCGCCCCATTTCTCCGCCACCGCGAACGTGGGCGATGGCATAGACGAATCCCCGGTCCAGCAAGGACAGACGGGCCACCGAGAAGTACGGGTCGATGCAGATCTCGTAGGCGCCGTAGCCATAGATCAGCCCCGGAGCTGTGCTGTCGGCAGTGACATCGCGTCGATGAACCAGCGAGATCGGCACCCTCGTCCCGTCTGCGGCGGTGGCCCACTCCCGATGCTGCTCGTAGTCCGCTGGGTCATAACCGCCGAGCACCGGCTGCGTCTTGAGCACGGTGAGCTGGCCGGTCACGAGGTCATAGTCCGAGATGGTCTTGGGAGTCACCATCGACTCGAACACGATCTGGAGGGCCGAGGAGTCGTACTCCGGGTTGTTACCGGTGGCGACGCAGTACAGCGGCTCGGCGAAGGCGAGGTCACGAGCAGGGCCAAAACCGGACTCGGATGCCGGGTCGCGAGGGATCACTCGCAACGTCGTCAGCCCATCGCGACGCAGCGAGACAACGACATGAGACGCAAATGCCTCGACGTCGACCAACCGCTCCCCCACAACGGCCTTGGCGAACGGCGACCACTGCTCGTGGCTTCGGGCGTCCAGGGGAGCCTGTGCCAGCTCGAAGTCCGCGCGGTTCGCGTTGTGCACGATGAGCAGCCGGTCCCCTGCGGGTTCGACGTCGTACTCAACCCCGTCACGTCGGGGCGCCACGACTCGCGGGATGCCCAGAGGCGCCGCCGCGTCGAGCAGCAACACCTCGGAGGTCAGCTTGGACCCCACCTGGATGATGACCCAGGCATCGTCTCGAGAAGACCCGATGCCCATCCAGAACCGCTCGTCCGGCTCGTCGAACACCAGAACGTCGTCAAGGGCAGCCGTGCCAACCTCGTGACGCCACACCTGGTGAGGGCGCCACGACTCGTCCAGCCGCGTGTAGAAGAGATGCTGCCCGTCGAGCGACCAGACGGCGCCGTAGCCGGTCTGCGTGACGGACTCATCGATCACCTCGCCGGTCTCGATGTCTTTGACCCGCAGGGCAAATCGCTCGTCGCCCTCGACATCGACGGCGTAGGCGATCCGGCGCCCGTCACAACTCACCTCGAAGGCTCCGAGCGAGAAGAACTCGTGTCCCTCGGCCTCGACGTTGCTGTCCAGCAGCACCTGCTCACCCTCAGGGGTGACTCCCGGCTCGAGCTGTGGACGCCCGCGGCCCTCCACCATGCGAACGCGGCACTGTGCGGCGTACTGCTTGTCATCGAAAGTGCGGGAGTAGTACCACCAGCCGCGGTAGGCCGCAGGGACCGACAGGTCTGCCTCCTGCGTCCGTGACCTGATCTCGTCGAAGATCCGCGCACGAAGCGGCTCGAGATGGCTCGTCATGGCCTCGGCGTAGGCATTCTCGTCCTCGAGATGCGCGATGACCTCAGGGTCGTCCTTGTCGCGCATCCACTCGAAAGGGTCAACGACCCGGTCTCCGTGGTGCTCACGGACGTACTCCACGTGCTTGGCGACGACAGACCTGACGGTGCTCACGCAGGCACGGTATCGGACGACCTCGATGACCACGCGCGCCGGCGGACTCAGATCAGACAGGCAGGCCCGAGCAGAGCCTTCAGGTCGCCGAACAACGCCGGTGACGCAGTGACCCGGAGCGAGTCATCCAGCCGCATGAGCACCGAGCGCCCGGGCTGGGTGAGCTTCACATGAACCTCGGTCACGCCGGGGTGCTCGGTCAGCACCCTCCGGATCCGCTCAGCGACGCCGTTGGTGGCCCTGGACAACGGCAACGTCACGACCACCGGCCCGCGCGGCCCCTCCTTGATGTCCGGGAGGGTGAGCTCTTGGGCGAAGATCGTGGGCGTCTCGTCACGGCGGTTGAGACGCCCGCGCACCACACACACGACGTCGTGGCCGAGCATGGTCGAGACAGTCAGGTAGGCGGAGGGGAAGAAGAGGCACTCGATCGCGCCGTCGAGGTCCTCGACGGTGGCGATCGCCCAGAGGTCGCCCTTCTTGGTGCGCTTGATCTGCAGCGCGGTGATCAGCCCGGCGATGGTGACGTTGGCTCCGTCAGGCTTGCTGTCATCACCGGTGAGCGCGGCGATCGAGGTGTCTGCGTGTTGGGTAAGGATGTGCTCGATCCCGAACAACGGGTGATCAGAGACGTAGAGGCCGAGCATCTCTCGCTCGAAGGCCAGCAGCGTCGACTTGTCCCACTCGATCGTCGGGATCGGCGGCATGGCCAGCAAGGACGTCATGGACCCGCCAGATCCGCCGTCTCCGGCACCGCCGCTGCCGGCATCACCCGGGCCGTGGCTGTCACCGAAACCGAAGCCTGCAAAGAGCGAGTCCTGGCCGATGGCCTCTTGCTTCTTCTCGTCCACAAGGGCCTCGACGTAGGCCTCGTGGACCCGCACCAGACCTTGACGCGTGTGCTGCAACGAGTCGAAGGAACCGCCCTTGATCAGCGACTCGATGGTGCGCTTGTTGCACACGACCGCCGGTGACTTGCGCAGGAAGTCCTCGAAGGAGACGAACCGTCCCTTGTCCTGACGCGCTGTCACGATCGCCTCGACCACGTTGTGGCCGACGTTGCGGATGGCTGCCAGCCCGAACCGGATGTCGGTGCCGACCGCAGTGAAGTTGGCCGTGCTCTCGTTGACGTCGGGCGGGAGGACCTTGATGCCCATGCGACGGCACTCGTTGAGATAGAGCGCCGACTTGTCCTTGTCGTCGCGCAC
>PKWT01000371.1 GCA_003132125.1 Micrococcales bacterium
CGGGTGCTGGGTGACCCGAAGCTCCATATCCGTGTCACCCGGGTGGACCGTGAATGACGCCAACATGCTCAGACCCTCGTACTTGGTGAAGGTCTCGCCATCGACCATCGTCATGACCGTGTCCAGGTGCATGAACGCGCGACGTTGTGGCAGCAGCACGGCAACGATGCAGCGCGCGGAGCCGGCAGCGAACAGTCGCAGGGCAAGTCGCTCGACAGCCTGTGGCGTGGTCCGTTCGCTCATCCCGACCAGCACAGCCCCGTTTCCGATGACCAGCACATCGCCGCCCTCCATCGTGGCCTTGCCACCTGAGGTCCCCTCGGACCACTGACGGAAGTCCGCGTCGGCGAACATCGGGTGCCACCGGTAGATCGCCTCGTAGTGCAGCGACTCGAGCATGCGAGCGTCTTTGCGCATCGCGTTGATCGCCACCCCGTCGTACACCCAGCACGAGGTGTCTCTGGTGAACAGGTGGTTGGTCAGTGGCCAGAGCAGGAACCGGTCATCCTCCATCGCATGGAAGGACAAGGACGGAGGCTCGTCGATCCACTCGAGCGCCTCGCGCTTGGTCAACCCGCCGACAAGGGTCTCGGCCAGCGTCTGCGAGTCGAGCGACGCGAGCGCCGCCCGAACCGGGTCGAGCGCAATGGGCCCGTAGACCCTTTCGTCGAAGATGTGGTCCAGGATGTAGTCCCTCGCCTGGGGTATCTCCACCGTCTCGCGTAGCAAGTTGTCGAAGTTGATGACGTCGACGTCGAGCTTGGTCAGTGTCTCGGCGAACACGTCGTGCTCCTGCTGCGCCCGCTCGACCCACAGCACGTCGTCGAACAACAGGTCATCCTTGTTGGTTGGTGTCAACCGTTTCAGCTCGATGCCGGGCCGATGAACGATCGCCCGCCGCAGCCGACCAACCTCGGAGTCGACGTGAAAGCTTCCCATCCCAGCCATCGGAACCTCCAAAGACGTGTGGAACTCGCTGGTCCCATCGTGCCCGGGCAGGACCTTGCCGGATCCGGCACGAAGACCAAGGATGCCATCACTGAACGCACGTGCCGGCCGCGGGTCGGACGTGGCTACGCCTCAGTTGATTATGGTCCACGATCGAGGCGAGTCCCGTTGTCTGCCGCTGTCGTCACCGCCCGCAGCCGCACCAGGGACGAGGCCGCGACCGACACCCCAGAGTGGGTCAGTTCACGGGCGGCGGTGGACGAGGAGCGGCAGCACCATGGACGCCTCGGCCTGACGCAGGTGCGCCGCTGCGACGGTGATCGGCCACTGCGTGGACGTGGCATCAACGAGGAGCAGCACCACCTTGCCAGAGACGGCAGACAGCAGCGTGTCGTTGACGCGGATCGCGTCCCGCCACAGTGCAGCCTCCTCGGAAGATGCGAGATCCGCGGCTGCCTCCGGATCGATCGCGACCGTGAGGTCGGCCCGGTCCAGCTGGCCCACCTGGGCCAGATGATCGGCCAGCCCACCAGTCATCAGGGGGTAGCCGGCCGCAGGCAGCGCCACAACGACCTCCGGTCGTGCGGGCCACGAGTCACGCCAGTGACCCAAGGCGCCCACCGCCGCATCTCTCAGCTCCTGCGACGGCGCGCGGTCCCGGACGAACGTCGACGTCACGAGCTCGCGCCATTCGGGGGCATCGGCATAGACGATTGCCCGACCTGTCTCGGCCATCAGCCCGGCGGGGATCCGGCCTCTGCTCCCAAACGCTCCCCCTGGCCACATCTTGCGCGGTTCAAGGACGGTGAACTCACCCCTGAGCCGGCGGGTCACCGCCTCGACGGTGGCCTGCTCTGGTCGTTCCGTCATCGGCTCGGGCAGATGCCCCAGACATACCGAACATCGTCCGCACTCCTCGGCGCTGGAGTCGTCCAGGGACTCCTGCAAGAGCTGCATCAGACATCTCTCACCCCGGGTGTAGGCACGCATGATGTCCGCTTCGCGCCGGCGGGTGGCGAGGATGCCGTCGTAGTGCTGCTGGTCGTAGGTCCACTCGGCCCCGGTCGGACGCCACCCGCCCTGGACCCGCTCGACCGCCCCGTCCACGGCCAGCTGCTTGAGCATCAGCTCGACCCGGCCACGCCTGAGTCCGGTCTCGGCCTCCAGCGCGGGGACCGTCGCGACCTGTCCGCCGGCATAGGCCGCGAGTCCGGCGAGCAGTCGCTCGACCTGTGCAGGGTCGGGGATCGTCGCCGTCGCGAAGTAGTTCCACACGCCCGCGTCCGCGTCCGAGGGGAGAAGAGCCACGAGCGCGTGGTCGATCCCACGTCCGGCGCGTCCGACCTGTTGGTAGTACGAGACCGGCGAGGGTGGCGAGCCGACGTGAATGACGAAACCCAGGTCTGGTTTGTCGTAGCCCATGCCCAGCGCCGATGTGGCGATCAGGGCCTTGAGCCGGTTGCCGTGCAGCGCATCCTCGAGCCGTTCGCGCTCGCGGGACTCCAGACCGCCGGTGTATGCCGCGACCTTGACACTGTCGCCGTGGACTAACTGCACTGCGGCGGCAAGACGCTGGGCGTCCGCCACCGTCAGGGTGTAGACGATCCCGGAGCCTTGGAGCCGTGGCAGGTGGTCGACGACCCAGGCAAAGCGTTCGATCGGCGAGAGCGCATCGACGACGGTCAGCTGCAGGCTGCTCCGGGCCAACGGACCTCGCAGCACGAGCGTCGCCTCGCCGAGCTGCGCCGCCACGTCCACCGTCACCCTCTGGTTGGCGGTCGCCGTGGTCGCCAGCACTGGAGTCTGCGGGTTGAGCGTCTGCAGGACGTCGGCGACGCGTCGGTAGTCGGGGCGGAAGTCGTGCCCCCAGTCGGACACGGCATGGGCTTCGTCGATGACCAGCAGCCCGAGCCGACCGGCCAGCTCGTCGAGCACTCGACGGCCGAATCCCGGGTTGGCCAGCCGCTCCGGAGAGACGAGCAGCACGTCGAGCTCGTCGGCACGCAGCGCAGCCTCGACCTGGGACCATGCGTCGATGTTGGAGGAGTTCAGGGTTGCCGCTCGGAGTCCGGCCCGACCTGCCGCGGCGACCTGGTCGCGCATCAGCGACAGGAGCGGCGAGACGACAAGAGCGGGTCCGGCGCCCTCGTGACGACGGATGGCCGTCGCGGCCCAGTAGACAGCAGACTTGCCCCAACCGGTGGCCTGGACCACGAGCACCCGGGCTGCCGGCTCGCCCGCTACTGACTCACAGAGTGCCGCAACCGCCAGGCTCTGATCCTCGCGCAGCACGGCACCGTCACCGGCGATCGCGGTGATCACACGTGCGGCGATGCGCGAGCGTTCGGGATTCAGGGCTCCTGGCATGGGAACGACCCTAAGCGCCCCCGCGGGCACCCTTGCGCTCCGTCCACAGGGCAGTGCTCCCCATCCCATCGAGCTCAGCCGCTCGGGTCATCCAACCGGTTGGGCCGCCGCGGTCTCCTCCATGTCCTCGTCCACGATCGCCCCACTGAACTGCGCGGCATACAGCCGGTAGTAGG
>PKWT01000038.1 GCA_003132125.1 Micrococcales bacterium
ATCCGTTGCAGGACAGTGGTTTCCTGCTGGTGAGGTCGGCATAATCCGGTGCGTTGATCGACGATTGTCTCTCCATCTAGGAGAGGAGATCGGTCATGGTTGATGTTCTTGGGAGCCGTGTCGTGGGCCCGCTGGAGTCGTATGCGCCGGGGTTCGCGGCCGGGTTGTCGCGGCAGGGTTACACGGTCAGCGGCGCATCGCAGCACCTGTGTTTCATCGGACATCTGAGCCGGTGGATGCTCGCAGGTGAGCGGGATGTTTCGGCGCTCACACCTGAAGTTGTCGATGAGTACCTCGCTGCTCGTCGTAGCGCCGGTTACGTGAACTACCGGACAGTGAGAGCGATGCGGCCGCTGTTGGACTATCTCGAGCCGCTGGGCGTGCTGCCACAACTGGCACCGGTAGCACTCGGGCCGGTAGATGCTTTGTTGGAGCGCTACCGCGGGTACTTGATCATCGAACGCGGGTTGACCGCCGCCACGGCTTGTGGCTACCTCTCCTCGGTGCGCCCGTTCGTGGCTGGCCGGGCCCGTCAGGACGGACTCGACCTGGCGGGCGTGACGGCCAGCGATGTCAACAGGTTCGTGCTGGACGCGTGCCAGCACCGGGCCACAGGATCAGCAAAACTGATCGTCACCGCGCTGCGTTCGCTGCTGAACTTCCTGCATCTGAGCGACGAGATGGCCGAGTCGCTGACCAGCGCGGTCCCCTCGGTCGCGGGCTGGGCGCTTTCGGGGCTACCCAAAGGGCTCAGGCCCGATGAGCTGCGCGCTCTTCTGGCCAGTTGTGACCGACGTCGGGCGACCGGGCGCCGCGACTACGCGATCATGCTGATGCTGTCCCGGCTCGGGTTACGTGCCGGCGAGGTCGCCGCGTTGGGCTTGGACGACATCGACTGGCATGCCGGGCAGTTCGCGGTGCGGGGCAAGGGCAACCGCCTCGAGCGACTTCCGTTACCCGCCGACGTGGGTGCCGCGGTCGCCGGTTACCTGCGCCGCGGGCGACCCGTCACGGCGCAGGGACGCAGCGTGTTCGTGCGGGTCAAAGCGCCACACCGGGCGTTGACGACCGGTGGCGTGACGATGGTTGTCTTTGACGGCGGCCGGCGTGCTGGCCTGGGCAAGATCCACGCGCACCGGCTGCGGCACACCGCGGCGACACAGATGCTGCGCGCCGGAACGCCGCTGGCCGATGTCGGCCAGGTACTTCGGCATCGATCCGCACTGTCGACGGCTATCTACGCGAAAGTCGACCGCGAGGCGCTCAGGATGCTGGCCCGAGCATGGCCGGGCAGCACTACGGGCGGCGCGTCATGACACCGCTGGATCAGGAGTTGGCCGACTACCTCGCGTTGCGTCGCGCATTGGGTTACCGGCTGGTCCGGCCGGAGAAACTGCTCAACCAGTTCCTCAACTATCTGCAGGACGTCGGCGCGAACACTGTGACCGTCGAGGCTGCGTTGGACTGGGCGCGTCTGCCCGCCAGCGGCGACACGAACTGGTGGGCGCACCGCCTATCGGTGGTGCGCGGTTTCGCTACCTACCTGCACGCCCTCGACCCGGCGACCGAGGTCCCAGCCGCGGATCTGCTGCCGCACCGGCCACACCGCGCCACTCCCTACCTGTATTCCGACGACGACGTCACCGCGTTGATCGCGGCCACGGCGTCGTTGCGGACCCCGCTTCGACGAGCCACGTTCGCCACGCTGATCGGGTTGCTGAGCGTGACCGGCATGCGAGTCAGCGAAGGGATCGCACTCGACCGGGGCGACATCGATCTCAACGCTGAACATCTGCTCGTACGTGACACCAAGTTCGGTAAGACACGGGAACTGGTCCTACACCCCTCCGCCATCGACGCGCTGCGGCACTATCTGCGACTGCGCGACCGACTGCCTTCGGCCAAGGCGACGCCGGCGGTGTTCGTCTCCACGGCAGGGACTCGGCTGATCTACTGCAATGTTCACTGGACCTTCCATCGTCTGGTCTACCTCGCCGGACTCACACCACGTCCGGCGCCGTGCCGGCCTCGCATCCACGACCTGCGGCACAGCTTCGCGGTTCGCTCCATGCTCGATGCTTACACCGCCGGGCAGGACGGACAGGCCAGGTTGACGTTGCTGTCGACCTACCTCGGCCACGTCAGTCCGGCCAGCACCTACTGGTACCTGTCGGCGTCCCCGGAGTTGATGGCCGTCGCCGGAAAGCGGCTGGAAGCGCATCTGGCAGGCCGGCCATGAGCGCACTGGCCCCTACCCTGCAGGCGTTCTTCACCGAGCGGCTCATCCGCCAGCGCCAGGTCAGCGCCCACACCATCGCCTCCTACCGTGACACCCTGCGGCTGCTCCTGACCTACGCCGCCGCGCGGACCGGCGTCAGCGCGTCACGTCTGGACCTCGCTGACCTCGACGCACCGGTCATCGCAGGATTCCTCGACCACCTCGAAACCGACCGCGGTAACAGCGTCCGGACCCGCAACGTCCGGCTGGCCGCGATCCACTCCCTATTCCGGTTCGCAGCCCTACAGCATCCCGAACACGCCGCCAGCATCTCCCGGGTGCTCGCGATCCCGTCGAAACGGGCCGACCAGGCGCTGATCACGTACCTGGCCGACGAGGAGGTCGAGGCACTGCTCACCGCATGCGACCGGTCAACGTGGACCGGTCGGCGTGATCACGCCCTACTGCGACTCGCCGTCCAAACTGGGCTGCGGATCTCCGAGCTGATCGGCCTCACCTGTCGTGACGTACATCTAAGTGCCGGTGCAGGTGCTCACGTCGCCTGCCACGGCAAAGGCCGCAAAGACCGGATCACCCCGCTGACCACGACCACCGTCGCTGTCCTTCGCGGCTGGTTTATCGAACGCGCGGGTGAACCCGGCACGCCACTGTTCCCAACCAGGACCGGCCACCCGCTCAGTCGTGACGCCATCGAGCACCGCATCGCCCACTACACCGGTATTGCCGCGAACAGCTGTCCGTCGCTGGGGAGCAAGACGATCACCGCACACGTTCTACGGCACACCTGCGCGATGCGGCTTTTACTGGCTGGGGTGGACACCAGCGTGATCGCGCTCTGGCTCGGCCACGTCAGCGTCGAAACAACCCAGATCTACCTCCACGCCGACCTCAGCCTGAAAGAACAAGCACTGGCCAGGACCAGACCACCGACCAGCCCTCCGGGTCGATACCGGCCACCCGAACAGATCCTCGCCTGGCTGCAAGCCCTCTGATTATGCCGACCTCACCAGCACCAAACCACTGTCCTGCAACGGAT
>PKWT01000364.1:0-286 GCA_003132125.1 Micrococcales bacterium
CCGTGCGGCTGTCCGTTTCGCACCTGACCCGTGCTGGTGTCCTCGACGACGTGAACCTCGAGATCCGGGAAGGCGAGATCCTCGGCCTGGCTGGCCTCATAGGGTCGGGCCGCACCGAGATCGCGCGCTGCATCTACGGCGCCGACGCGTACGACTCCGGTGCGATCGTCATCGACGGCAAGCCGGTTCGAGCGTCGTCTCCGCATCAAACGATCGAGCAGGGCCTGTTCATGGTCCCAGAGAGTCGCAAGGAGCAGGGCCTGGTCCTCGGATCGTCCATCGTCGA
>PKWT01000364.1:348-7033 GCA_003132125.1 Micrococcales bacterium
CGGCGGCAATCAGCAGAAGGTGCTCTTCGGTCGCGCGGCAGAGGTCAGTCCGCGGGTGCTCATCGTCGACGAACCCACACGCGGGGTCGACATCGCAGCCAAGCGTGCCATCCACGAGACCCTCGAGCAGATGGCTGCAAGTGGCTTGGCGGTGCTGTTCATCTCGAGCGAACTCGAGGAGGTCCTGGGCGTGTGCAGCCGGGTCCTGGTCATCCACCGGGGTCGCGTCCAAGCAGAGTTCAAGGCTCCTTATGACCAAGAGAAGGTCGTCTCCGCATTTTTCGGACAGAGTGGACTGCCACATGATTGAGCGCATCAGAAACTACGGAATCGTCGGAGTCTTCGGCGTCCTGTTCGTCATCCTCGCGTTTACGTCGCAGTCGTTCCTGTCCTGGCAGAACGCCGCGAACATACTCGACCAGTCCTCGATCCTGTTCATCTTTGCCGCGACGACGACACTGTCCATCATCGCCGGGATCTTCGACCTGTCCATCGCGGCAGTCGCGACGGCATCGGCGATCATGACGGTCAACGCCATCAACTCGGTGGGGCTGGTGGGCGGCGTCATCCTCGGGGTCCTGTTCGGAGGGCTGCTGGGACTGATCACAGGCGTCGCGATCACGAAGACAAACGTCAACTCCTTCATCGGCACGTTGGCTGCCTCGTTCACCTACCGTGGATTCGGTCTGATCCTCGCGGCAGGCGGGCTGGTCTCCATCTCGGACAAACAGAGCGCGAAAACCCTAAGCAATGTCATGGAGGGCAAGTACCTCTTCGGGCTCAAGGGCGCGGTGTTGATAGCGATCGCGTTGACGGCGATCATGGGCGTCGTGCTCGCCTTCACGGTCTACGGCAAGAAGGTCTACGCGGTCGGCGGCAACTGGCAGGCCGCGCGCCTGGCCGGGATCCGGACCAACCGGGTCCTCATCTCCTGCTATGTGATCTCGGGCATCGGCGCTGGCGTGGTCGGCGTGGTCTACGCCGGTAGGTACGGCACGGGCGCCACGAACGCCTACGCGGACACCTTCGCCTTCACTGCGATCGCGGCCACGGTCGTCGGAGGCGTCAGCATCTTCGGCGGCTCCGGTGCCATCTGGCGCGGTTCCCTCGGCATTCTGACCTTCGCGCTCATCGGCAACGGCCTGAACCTGCTCGGCGTCGACACCCAATATCAGCAGACCATTCTGGGTCTGCTGATATTTGCGGCCGTGGCTGCCGACCAGTTCTTCCGGCGCACGCGAACGTCCTGACACACGTGGTCGCGGTGTCGGGTGGCCCACGCCAGGCAGTCCTTGCGGCTGCTTGGCGGCATGCCCACCAGGCAGCCAACGCCTGCGGAGTCGAGGTGCGCCAAATCAGTGGGCCGGATGTCGCGATCGGGCAGGAGGTCGTCCGCGAGGTGTGGGGCCCGCAACAGGTTCCGCAGAGCAATCTCCTGCACGCCCTTTCCCACGCCGGCAACGTCGTACTCGCGGCTGTCCATGGCGGGACTCCGCTGGGAGTGGTCTTCGGGTTCCTCGGCTGGTCAGGCGGGCTCCACCTGCACTCGCACATGACGGCGGTGACCCAGGATCACCAGTCTCAAGGCATCGGGTACGCCCTGAAGTCGTGGCAGCGGGCCCTGTGCCTCGAGCACGGCGTTACTGAGATGCGCTGGACCTACGACCCACTCATCGCCCGCAACGCCTACTTCAACCTGGTCAAGCTCGGAGGGCAGGTGAACGCGTTCTTCCCCGACTTCTACGGCGCTATGGACGATTCGATGAACGCCGGCGACCACAGCGACCGGTTCGAGGTGTCCTGGCGACTGGACTCCGAACGGGTGGCGGCTGCGCTCGAGGGTCACGAGCGCAGCCCGGTGACTGCCGGGGAGGAAGTCGCCATCCCGGCAGACTTCGACGCGTTACGCCGCACCGACCCGGCAGAGGGCCGCGACATCCGGCTGGCCTCTCGGGAGCAGTTCATGCGCCTGTTCGCCGCAGGCCTGCGGCCCGAGTGGGGCGAGAACGGGTACGTCTTCGCGGCACCCGCCGGTGCGTCGATGCAGCGGAACGAGACCGTCAGTCCAACACATGGCTGAGCCCGCTCTGTTGGTTGGGCTGCGCCGGCTCGAGGACTCCATGCTCGCCGCGCTCGAGGACCTCGTGATGACCGAGACGCCCAGTGACGACCTGGGCCGGATGCACAGCGGCATCCGTCTCCTTGGCGGCCTGGTGAACCGACTCCTGGGCGAAACTCCCGAGACCGTCGTGGTCGAGGGCCGTCCGCACCTGCGGCTGCGCGGATCCGGGGACCGGCCCGTGCTCGTGCTGTGCCATCTCGACACTGTCTGGCCGGCTGGCACCACTGGCCGCTGGCCATTCGCCGTTGTCGACGGGCGGGCCATCGGGCCGGGGGTCTTCGACATGAAGGCAGGCCTGGTGCAGGCCCTGTACGCGATCAGCGCGCTGAGCCGGCCCGACGACGTCACGCTGCTTGTCACGACCGATGAGGAGATCGGGTCACCGACGGGCCAGGCGCTCGTCGAACACGAGGCCCGCCGGTCGCGGGCAGTGCTGGTGCCCGAGCCTAGCGCCGCGGGTGCGCTCAAGACTGCGCGCAAGGGCATCTCGATGTACCGGCTTCATGTCCAGGGTCGGGCCGCACATGCCGGCCTGGAACCCGAGCGCGGCGTGAATGCCCTGGTCGAGCTCGCCCAGCAGGTGTCGCGTCTCGCCAGCCTCGGTCACGCATCTGTCGGTACCACTGTGACCCCGACGACCGCCACAGCAGGCACCACCAGCAACACCGTTCCGGCCTCGGCCGAGGTGGCGATCGACGTCCGTGCGACCACCCGCGCCGAACAGGAACGTGTTCACGCCAAGCTCGCGGACCTCGCGCCGAGCATCGACGGGGCTGTCCTACGACTGGAGGGGGGCATCAACCGTCCGCCGTTCGAGTCCAGCGCGTCCTCCGGGCTGATGGTCCTCGCCGCGCGCTGCGCCGCCGAACTGGGACTGGCGCCGCTGGGCGGGGCCAGCGTGGGTGGCGGGTCGGACGGCAACTTTACCGCTGCCCTTGGCGTACCCACCCTGGACGGGCTGGGAGCGGTCGGCGACAACGCACATGCCGAGGGTGAGTACACGCTCACTGCTGCAATGCCCGAACGAGCCGCCCTCTTGTGCACACTTATCGATCACCTTAAGGAGCCCGACCATGAAGCTGAAGACCGTTGAGCTGCGCAGGATCGCCCTACCACTCGTCCGGCCCTTCCGAACCTCCTTCGGAGTGCAGACGCGCCGCGACGTGCTGCTCATCCACGTGGTGACCGACGAGGGCGAAGGCTGGGGCGAATGCGTCGCGCTCACCGATCCGTTCTACAGCAGTGAGTACGTCGAGGGTGCACACGCGATCCTGCGCGACTACCTCATCCCGCGGTTGTTCGCGGCACCGGAGGTGACCGCAACTTCGGTCGCGCCGCTGCTGGGCGACGTACTCGGCCACCGCATGGCCAAGGCGGCCATCGAGACCGCGATTCTCGACGCCGAGCTGCGTGCCCACGACATTTCGTTCGCGTCCTACCTCGGCGCCGTCCGAACCGAGGTGGAGTGCGGGGTCTCGGTAGGCATTGCCGCGTCCATCGACCAACTGCTTGAGGAAGTCGCCAGCTATGTCAAGGAGGGCTACCTCCGCATCAAGCTCAAGATCGAGCCAGGCTGGGACGTCGAGCCCGTACGAGCCGTCCGGGAGTCGTTCGGTCCGGACCTGCGCCTGCAGGTCGACGCCAACTCGGCGTACGACGCGGCCACCTCTGTGCAACTCGAGGCACTCGACGAGTTCAGCCTGCTCTTGATCGAGCAGCCATTCGCCGAGGACGACCTGCACCAGCACACGGTCCTCTCGCAACGCATCAGGACCGCGGTGTGCCTGGACGAGTCCATCACGTCGGCGCGCGTGGCGGCCGACGCCATCCGTCGGGGCGCGTGCAGTGTGATCAACGTCAAGGCTGGCCGCATGGGGGGCTACCTCGAGGCCGTACGCGTCCACGACGTGTGCGATGCGCTGGGCATCCCCGTGTGGTGTGGCGGCATGCTCGAGACAGGCATCGGCCGGGCTGCCAACGTCGCTTTGGCCGCACTGCCGAACTTCCGGTATCCGGGCGACACCTCGGCCTCCGACCGCTACTACGAGGAGGACATCACCGAGCCGTTCGTCCTGCGTGACGGCAAGCTGCCTGTGCCCACCGGCCCAGGCATGGGGGTCCAACCCAGGCCTGATGTTCTCCAGGCGTTGACCACCAGCGTCGAAACCATTCAGTCTTGACCGTCGTGGGAACTAACTGAGCAGACGGAGCTGAAGCGAGCGCATTAGCCGCTCCATCGGGTCTTCGAGGTCTACCCCGGTTAGGTCAGTGGCCCGGCGCAGACGGTAGCGAAACGTATTCGGGTGCACCTGCATGCTCGCCGCCGCGCTGATGTCCCCGAAATGGTCGAGATAGGCGCGGAGCGTTGTGATCAGGGCCACGCCTCGGTCGCTGCCGTCCGGGTTCAGCAGGCGAAATGACCCCTCCTGCAAGTGCGGCCGTTCCCGGAGCAGGTCGAGCACTTCGAGCAGGTTGGCCGTTGCGCGAACCTCATCAAGGTCGGCGACAGTGCGGCTGGTCTCCGGCCGCAGCAGCACACGCATCGCCCGGTCGGCGTCGTGTCGGGATTCCGCGACACGGTTGACCGACGTAACCGAGCGGCCTATCGCGGCCAGCACCTGCGCGTGCGTTGCGCCGGTGGCGCGCCGCGCGCCGTCGGCCGCGAACCGGCGGACCTCGCTCGGCTCGATCGCATCGCCGAAAAGCACGACGTACACGCGGGGACCGACGTCGAGCGTCACGGCGGCTCGGCGGAACGCGGAGCAGTAGACGTCTATCACCTGTAGCAGTCGGTTGCTCGGCACATCAGCGCCGACAGGCTCGAATGCAACCACTGCGTAGGGGGCCTCGGGGTCCAGGGCGAGGCGAACGGCGGTTACGTCGGCAGCGGTGCCGTCGAGCAGGTCACGCACCATAGATCTGTGTAGGTTGTTTTCAGCATGTAGCTCCAGGCGGTGCTCCAGGCGGTGCCGCATGATGTGCAGCGTTGCGGCCTGGGCCGCCTCCTGCAGGATCGCCCTGTGGTTGTCGACGAGGGGTTCGTCCATCTGTGCGACCCAGATGGAGCCGAACAGCTCACCTGCGGCGCGCACATTGATCGCGACGCGGCGGCTCACGTGGACCTCGGGCATCGCGTCCATGTACACGACGTCGTCGCTGGTCAGCAACTGCCGGAAGACGCCCCGTTCCTGCAGGACGCGCATGTACTTTTATGGGACCTGACGGCCGAGGATTGTCTCCTTGCGCGGCCCGTCCACCTCGCTCGATCTGCTTCGTGTGCCGCTCGCCGTATGGGGCGTCCACCGAGGTCGATCCGAGGCCATTCACCTGTTCGCAGACCAGGCGCCACAGACTCCATGCGGGGTCGGAGCGGTGGATCTTAGGTTGCGCAGGGCCGTGGGCGTTGGGGGCACGAGGGTGACTGACCGTGGGTCGTGAGGGTTCCCAAGACTTCTTCGCTCAGGTGTCTTCGCTGGTCAGAGTGCGTGCCCCCTGGTGGGCACGCGGCGTTGGGGCGGGTGTGGGCACGGATCCGGTGACGTGCTTTTCGGAATGTGAGTCCTTTACGGACTCTCTTCCGGAAGGACGTTTGCGATGTCCCCGATACAGCACATGGGTCTCAACTGGCCGGCGTTGGAAGAGCGCATCGAGCGTTCTGGTCGCTGGTCGTCATGGGTCGCCAACGAGCCGGCTCTTGCCGGACTGAACGGCTTGGGCGAGGTGGTGGCGATCGCTCAAGACAGCACTGACCGGGGGCGCGCGGATGCGCTGTTGGCGGCCCTGGTTCGTCTTGGCGCGGTGGATGGGGGCGACGACCGGGACGCGGCTCAGGCCGTGGTCCTGCTGTTGGCCAACGGGTCTGCCCGTCTCGCGCAGCAGCTGAGGAACTTGTCGAAAGACATCGACGCGATGGTTGCCGGGCAGTTGTGGTTACAGATCCGGGAGTTCCCGTGGAGGCGGCGCCGGCGGGCGATTGCCCAGAACATCCTGATGGATGCCCGGCGGGCGGTTCTGCGCGATCTCGGCGTGGACAATCGCAGGAGCAGTCGGGGGTTCGAGGTGATTCTGGTGGACACCACCGCGGTTGGGGCGGCCCACGACGGTGGCTCGGACACCTTGGTCGACCACATTCCTGGCTCGGAACTGGGCGATGAGCTCAACCTTCTGTCGCTCCTGGACTGGGCAACCGGCAAGGGTGTGGTCACCGATCAGGACGCCGCGATCCTGCTGGAGCTGGCCGGTCTCAAGGTGGCTGGCACGGTTCGCGGACTGAATTCCGCGGCAGAGATCAGAGCGGTCGCGACGCGTCACGGCGTCAACGAGAAGACGGTGCGGCGGAGCCGGGATCGTGCGGTCAGGTCGCTGGTGAGTGTGCGTGACGTGTATCTGGCTGAGTCCGCTTAGGGGCCGCAACGCACGGGGACTCACTCCAAGGGACCTGTCCACGAGCGTGGATCTGGATTGCCTACGTAGGTAGGAGCAGCAACTCGCGACACCAGAGAGGGACCGCAATGGACGTGAGGTTCGCAGGGAACGGCCCGGCCCCGATCGAGCCCTCGGCGG
>PKWT01000309.1:0-8741 GCA_003132125.1 Micrococcales bacterium
GCTGGAGCATCGAGGTGCTCGAGGTGGACCATCATGCGGTGAGGCAGGTGCGTATGCGGCCGACCCCCGGCTAGCCCGTCGACGACAGTCACATGGCTGAGTGTCGAAGCCGCTTGTCGATGGCGACGACAAGGGACGCGAGGAGCGCCACGACGAGGATGCGCAGCCACGCATCGGCGGGTATCGGCGCCGTGCGGAACAGCTGGTTCATGGCGGGCACGTAGGTGATAGCGAGCTGGCCGATCGCTTGGACGGCGACACCACCGAGCATCCAGTGGTTGCTGAAGATGCCGACGCGCCACGCGGGCTGGGTGAGCGAACGGCAGCTGAACAGGTAGAACGTCTCGACCACGACGAACAGGTTGAGCGCGACGGTGCGGGCCTCGGCCAACGAGGCACCGTTGGCCTGTTCCCAGTCGAACGCCCACCACGTGCCGCCAACCAGCAGGGCGGAGACCAGCAGGACTCGGGTGACGAGCGCAGCCGTGAGCAGCGGACGTCGGGGGTCGCGAGGTGGTCGGGTCATGATTCCCGGCTCCTTGGCCTCGAACGCAAGCATCAGGCCGAGCGCCACTGCTGTGGTCATGTTGATCCACAGGATTTGCACCGGCAGGATTGGCAAGACCGCTCCGAAGAAGATCGCGACCAGGATGACCAGACCCTCACCCATGTTCGTCGGCAGCGTCCACACGATGAACTTGGTGAGGTTGTCGAAGACCGCGCGGCCCTCCTCGATGGCACCCTCGATGGTGGCGAAGTCGTCGTCGGTGAGGACCATGTCAGCGGCTTCCTTCGCCACCTCCGTGCCGGCACGGCCCATGGCGATGCCGATGTCGGCCTGGCGCAGAGCAGGGGCGTCATTCACGCCGTCGCCGGTCATCGCGACCACGTGTCCACGCGCTTGGAGTGACTCAACCAGGCGCAGCTTCTGCTCCGGAGAGACCCGGGCGAACACGCCTGCCCGTTCGACCGTGGCCGAATACGCAACGTCGTCGAGGTGAGCGAGCTGAGCTCCCGTCACGACCCCGCCGTCTCGTTCTGGGCCGATGACACCGACCTGCTCGGCGACTGCCCGGGCGGTGCCGACGTGGTCACCGGTGATCATCTTGACGTCGATACCCGCTGCGTGACAGGCAGCCACGGCCGCGGTGGCGGCCGCACGGGGTGGGTCGAGCAGGGCCTGGAGGCCAGTGAAGACCAACGCCCTGGACAGCTGCTCCTCGTCGAGCTCAGCAGTGTCGTCGACTGGGCACATCGCCGTGGCGAGCACCCGAAACCCGCCGGCGGAGAGAGCCTCGACCGCGGACCGAATGCGGTCGCGATCCAGCGGTTGGGGCGCACCCAGTGCGTCCATCTGACTTCCACACAGGTCCACGATGCGTTCCGCGGCACCCTTCGCCAGCACCGTGGACGCGCCGGTGTCGATGTCCCGATGCAGGGTGGACATGAACCGGCGTTCGGAGCTGAACGGGACCGCCGACACCCGAAGCATCACGTGGCGGAGGTGGTCAAGGTCCATGCCCGCCTTGGCCGCGGCGACCAGAAGAGCTCCCTCCGTGGGGTCGCCGACGACCTGCCACCGTCCGTCCTGCTGCGAGAGCCGCGCGTCGTTACAGCACGCCCCGGCCACGAGGCTCCAGCGCAGGGCCTCGTCACATGCGGCATCGACAGGCAGCCCGCCATCGTCGACAAGCCGACCGTCCGGGGCAAAGCCGGATCCGCTCAGCGCGAAGCTGCCGTTCGGAGTCCACAGCTTTCGAACGGTCATCTGGTTCTCGGTCAGCGTGCCAGTCTTGTCTGTACAGATGACCGTGGTGCTGCCAAGGGTCTCCACTGCGGGCAGGCGCCGGATCACGGCCCGCTTCCGGGCCATCCGGCCGACGCCGATGGCCAAGGTGATGGTCACGGCAGCCGGCAGTCCCTCGGGGATGGCACCGACAGCCAGCGCGACGGCAGCCGTGAGCATCTCGGCCGCCTTCTCACCGTGGGCCACGCCGACCACAAATGTCACCACTGCCAAGGCGAGGATGACCACGGTCAGGACCTGGCTGAACCCGGCCAGCTTCCGGGTCAGCGGCGTGGCGAGCACGTCGGCGGCCCCGACCAGCCGGTGGATCTCTCCCAGCTCGGTCTGCGCCCCTGTCGCCACCACGATCGCCGACCCGGTGCCGTGCGTGACCAGCGTGCCGGAGTACAGCATGTTCCGACGGTCCGCGACGGCGGTGTCGGGCGGAAGCGCCACCTCGTCCTTGACCACCGGAACGGACTCCCCGGTCAGCGCCGACTCGTCGACGTGCAACTCAGCATGCCCCAGCAGCCGCAGGTCCGCCGGCACCTTGTCGCCGGCTTCAACCCGGACCAGGTCACCGGGCACCAGCTCGTCGGAGGCGACAGTCCGGGCGCGCCCGTCGCGGACCACCCGCGCCTCGGTGCGGACCATCGCCCGCAACGCATCGAGCGCGGCCTCGGCCTTCGACTCCTGAACGAACCCGATGACCGAGTTGATCAACACCACACCGAAGATGACGCTGGAGTCCACCACCTCGCCGCCCAGGGCCAGGGTGGTCGCGCCCGCGGCCAGCAGCACGTAGATGAGCGGGTGCTGGAACTGGCGCAGAAACCGCCGCAGCGGCCCGGCCGCCTCCGCGTGCGGGAGCAGGTTGGGCCCGAAACGATCCAGCCGGTCTGCGGCCTCTGCCGCGGTCAGTCCCCGGTGCGGGTCGGTTCCCAGCAGGAGAACCACCTCGTGCGCGGCCAGTCCGTGGTGAGCGGTTCCCGCCGTGGGCGTCGTCGGGTCCATGCATCGACGTTATCGGCCACGCTGCCGGTGTAGAAGGGTCGAAAGGCCCTCCGGCCGTCCCCCGACCCCGCGGTTGGCAGCTCGTTCGCACCCCATCCGAACCAACTGCTGTCAGGCCGGTGCACCCACAGAAGACTCAGATGGTGACAGGACCCTTTGAGGTGTCAAACGTGACGGACAACAGCCCCGGCGTGCCGTGTGGCGCGACGAAGGTGAAGTCGATGACGGTCGAGGTCTGGTCAGCTGGCAGGCCGAGCCACTCGCAGACCCGATCAGGATCACCGGCGATCTGCAAGCCACTGATGGTGACGTCGGTCGTGGCTCCGACGGAAGGATGCACGCTCTCGTCGTCCCAGTGGATGTAGAAGGGGAGCTGCGGGTCTGCCATCAGTCCCCTGACGCCCAGCTGGCGCCATTTGAGCTCGACGCCATCTGGACGGCGCCGGGACCCCACCGCGGGCTCGCATCCCGTGCGCTTCTCGGCCTCGGCCAGATCATCGACCCGGACAACCCAACCGAGCCAGCCACCGCCGGCCTCGGAACGGGCACGAACGGCCTGGCCGAACGGAGCCTTGTCAGAGGCGGGGTGGTCAAGCACTTCGACGACCTCGACATAGCGTTCGTGCGCGAGGGGCAAAATGATGTTGCGGGTTCCGAAGCGGGGGTGGATGCCACCGTCGACGGATGTCACGCCGAGTTTCTTGGACAGGCGCGCCGCGGTGGCCTTCAGCCCATCCTTTTCGGCGGCATAAGAGACGTGGTCAACTCGCATGCGGCCATGGTGACACAGGCTGGAGGGCGCTCTTGACCGGGGTCCGTTCTGCGGCTGTGATCACCGGGTCTGATCACCTGCTGCGGCCACCGCTCGCGGCCACCGCACGCGACGCTGGCGTACCGCCTCGTAGATGACGACCGCTGCCGACGTGGCCACGTTGAGGGAGTTCGCCCGCCCTGCCATCGGGATGCGGATCTTGTATGCCGCCGCGGCCAGGATCTCGTCGGTCAGCCCGTACTTCTCGGCTCCGACGGCGACCGCGATCGACCCCGTGTAGTCCAGGTCCGTGTAGTCCAGGTCCGTGTCCGGCGTCGTGGCCGCGAGCGCGATGTTGTTGTCCGACAACCACATCAACGTCGCCGCAGTGCTGTCAGATGCGACCGGCACCGAGAACACCGTCCCCTTGCTGGCTCGCACCAGGTTGGGGTTTCCCCAGTCGGTGACCGGATCGACGGCAACGACGGCNNCCTTGGCAGATCAGGGCGAGCGGCGCGGGCCCGACCTTCAGGTCGGCGCAGGTTCGCACCACTGAGCTCACCACAGCAAGGAAGCCGTCCGGGCCTTCGCGGTACGCGACCTTCTCGAACGCGATCCGCCCCAGCTCCTGGGTGTCCGAGCCCAGCGCCTGCACCCGACGCACGACGTCCTGCTGCTCGTCCGGGTCAAGCATCAGCTCCGGGCAGTAGTAGACGGTTCGTGGGACCACGCCCGCGTCCAGCGCAAGAGACAGCTCGTCATACCCGTCGACGAGGGTGAGCCCCGACTCCTCACGGACGCGGCGACGGCGCAGCGCGACAAGGGACTTCAGGCGGGCGTTGGCCGGCGACGTGATGATGAGCTCGGACATAACCCGCACAGCATGGCAGCAACCGGCGTGCATCAGAATGCCGACATGACCAACAACGCGGGCTATGACCGGTTCACCATCAAGCAGAGGATCACGATGATGGTCAACCGATACGAGATCAGGGCGGTTGATGCCAACGGGGGCGAGGGGCCGTTGATCGCCATGGCTCAGCAGAAGCGGATGGCCTTCAAGGAGCAGGTGACGTTCTACGCGGACGAGGCGCGCACCCAGCCGGTGTTCGGCTTCAAGGCAAGACAGCGCATGGACCTTGCCGCGACGTACGACGTCACGGACGCGACTGGCACGCCGATCGGCAGCTTCCGCAAGGAGTTCAAGAAGTCGCTGCTGCGCTCGACCTGGCAGCTGACCGCCACCGACGGGCTCCAGGCAACAGGAACGGAGCGCAACCAGAACGTCGCGATCGCCCGGCGGCTCTGGGAGATGGTGCCCATCGTCAGCGAGGTGCCCTCACCGTTCTTGTTCCACTTCGACTTCACCGCGCCGGACGGGTCGATCGTGTTGAGCTCCGTCCGCCGTCGGAGTCTGCGGGACCGGTATGACGTCGAGCTTCCGACCGCGCCCAACGGCTGGCGGCTCGACTGGCGGGTCGGCGCCGCGATGGCTGTGGCCCTCGACGCCCTGCAGTCCCGCTGATACCTGTTGACCTGCTAAGTCCGGCGTCAGCCGAGAAGCGACTTGAGGACAGGGACGAGGCCGTCCTCGTCAACGTGGGTGGTGACCTCGTCGGCGGCGACCTTGACCTCATCGGGCGCATTGCCCATCGCGACGCCGCGTGCCGCCCACTGCAGCATCTCGATGTCGTTGCGCTGGTCACCGACCGCGACGGTGTGCACGGTCTCGACCCCCAACCGGCGGCGGATCAGCTCCAGCGCCGAGGCCTTGGAGACCCCCTCGGGATTGATGTCCAGCCAGGCCGTGAATCCGACGGCGTAGCTGACCTCGTGCAGGCCGATCCGTTCGACCAGTGCCAGGAAGTCCTCGGCGGTACCGGTGGGGCTGCGGAAGGTGACACGGGTCGCGGGCGAGGATCCGAGCTCTTCCCAGGGAACGACGCGGACCTCNNGCGTCCGGCCACGACCCGCGCAAGATTTCCAGGGCTGGCGCCGGATCGAAGGTCACCGTCTCCAGGATGCGATAACCATCGGTGTGTTCCGGGTCCAGCTCGAGGGTCACCGCGCCGTTGGAGCAGACCGCGAACCCGTGCTCCAGGCCAAGGTCCGCGATGAGCGGCATCGTGGCCAGGATCGCCCGGCCGGTGGCGATGACCACGTGAAAGCCGGCGTCGGCGACCTCGCCCACAGCCTGACGAACCGCCGGCGACATCGAGCCGTCGTGGCGGATCGTCGTGCCGTCGAGATCGAGGGCGATCAGTCGTTCTGCCATCAAGCGGCCCGATCAGACCGTCGGAGTCAGGACGTCAAGACCCAGGAACGGCCGCAGCGCCGCGGGCACGACAACAGAACCGTCGGCCTGCTGGTGGTTCTCCAGAATGGCGACGATCCAGCGGGTGGTGCCCAGGGTGCCGTTGAGCGTCGCGACATGGCGGGTCGCGTTGCTGGCCGACTCGGGGTCACGCTCACGAATGTTGAGGCGGCGGGCCTGGTAGGTCGTGCAGTTCGAGGCCGACGTCAGCTCGCGGTAACGACCCTGCGTGGGCACCCACGCCTCACAGTCGAACTTGCGCGCGGCCGGACCGCCGAGGTCGCCGGCGGCAGTGTCGATGATGCGGTACGGCACCTCGATCTTGGCGAGCATCTGCTGCTCCCAGCCGAGCAGTCGCTGATGCTCGGCCTCCGCCTCCTCCGGCCGGCAGTAGCTGTACATCTCGACCTTCTGGAACTGGTGCACGCGGATGATGCCACGGGTGTCCTTGCCGTAGGACCCGGCCTCACGGCGATAGCAGGACGACCACCCGGCATAGCGTTTCGGACCGGCCGAGAGGTCCAGGATCTCGTCGGCGTGGTAACCCGCAAGCGCGACCTCGGAGGTCCCAGTGAGATACAGGTCATCGGCCTCGAGGCGATAGACCTCGTCGGCATGGGCGTCCAGGAACCCCGCGCCGTCCATGATGTCGGCCTTGACCAGCGTCGGGGTGATCATCGGCGTGAACCCGGCCTCAACAGCTTGGGCGATCGCCATGTTGAGCAGCGCCAGCTCGAGTCGCGCTCCAACGCCCTTGAGGAAGTAGAACCGTGATCCGCCAACCTTCGCGCCGCGCTCCATGTCGAGGGCGTCGAGACCCTCGGCCAGCTCGAGATGATCCTTGGGCTCGAAGCCCTCGGCGGCGAAATCCCGNNGCAGCCACCAGCACGGCCTTCTGATCGCCCTTTGCCGCTGCGACCTGCTTGCCGAACGCCTTCTGCTCGGCTCGGAGCGCCTCGAACTCGGCGATGGACGAACGACGCAGCTCGTCGGCCTTCAGGATCTCGTCGACGATCCCCTCGTCCTCGCCCCGGGCACGTTGCGAAGCCCGCACGGCGTCAGGGTGTTCTCTCAGCAGCTTGATGTCGATCACGCGGCTGAGCCTATCTGCGGCACTGTCCCGTCATCGAACCCATTACTGCCAGCACAGCCAACAAGCACAGCTGCCACCACAACTACCCATAACCACCAACCACCANNGTCGAATGCTGTTGCGGCGGCCTCTGCCGCCGCCGAGAGCTCGACGCTGACCGCCACCGGGTCCTGAGCGCCATATGCGTCCGCGACCGCCGTGGCGTCCTGGTCCCAGTTCTCGAAGGTCGGATCCACCTGCAGCCGCATGAGGTTCACGCGGGACTCGAACACCCGGCATACGTCCCGGACGTGACAGCCGTACTCCAGTGGGGACCACACCTGTGGTTTCGGCCGGGCCGCGGCGTCGGCGCGGCGGAGCGCCGTCGCCCAGCTGACGGCATTGGCACGCAGCCTCGCCGCAACCTGTCGACCGGACAGCGCGCCTGCGTCGAAACCACACTCGTCGCAGGGCCGCTGCAGGACCCAGGTCCAGTCCTTCTGGTCGGGTTCGATGTCAGAGGCAGTGCCGGACTGGCTCCCGGCTTCCGGGCCGGGTGCACTGCCATGGCCGGTGGGGGACGTCATGGTGCCATCTTCGCCCAGGTCGTTCGGTTACGGACGAAAGTGAGGTGGCCGATTTCCGGTAACGTCGCATCGTGCTCACAGACCACGCCGGATGGATCGCGATCGTCGCCGCCGGGGCGATCGTCATCGCCCTGCTGGCCTGGCTGGTCATCGCCACCTCAGGGGACAAGGTTGCCGCGGCGGGCGTCCGTCGCTTCGGCCGGCGCCGCCCTCATCGTGAGCACTTCCGTCCGGAGGGGGCAGCGAAATCCGCCGAGGCGCCCAAGCACGTGGCCGCGATCATCGTCAACCCGACCAAGTTCGACGACCTCGCGGCGGTGCGGGCGCAGGTCACCAAGGGCTGTCTCGACGCCGGATGGGGTGAACCCTTGTGGGTCGAGACGACTGCTCAGGACCCTGGCACGGGGCAGGCCCACCAGGCCGTCAGGGATGGCGCGACGCTGATCTGCCCGCTGGGCGGCGATGGGACCGTCCGCGCTGTCGCGGCAGCACTGGTCGGCACCGAGATCCCCATGGGCCTCCTGCCCGGCGGCACCGCCAACCTGCTCGCCCGCAACCTCAACCTGCCGGTGGACTCCGTCGATGCCGCGCTCAAGGTGGCACTGACCGGTCAGAACAAACGGATCGACGTGGGCCGGCTCACCGTGGACCCGTCCGGCGAGCACGAAAGCCCCGAGGAACACATCTTCCTGATCATGGCCGGCCTCGGCTTCGACGCGGCCATCATGGCTGACGCGCCGGAACGTCTGAAGAAGACTGTCGGCCCACTGGCGTACACGATCTCGGGGGCGAGGAACCTCCGCGGCCCACAGTTCAAGGTTCGGATCAAGATCGACGGCGAGATCGAATTCACCCGCAGGGCACGCACCGTCGTCATCGGCAACTGCGGCAAGATCACGGGTGGGCTCGTCCTCATGCCCCAGGCTGAGGTCGACGACGGCTGGCTCGACGCCGTCGTCCTCTCGCCGGTTGGCGTCGTCGGCTGGGTCGCCGTGGCCGGACGAGTCATCTCGCAGAAGCGCAAGGGTCACCAACGGGTGGACCACCACCGCCTGAAGTCGGTGACCATCCGCACCGACCGCCCTGAACGGGTCCAGATCGACGGCGACCCGATCGGCCAGGCTCGTGCCCTGTCCGCCACCGTCGATCCTCTCGCCCTGATCATCCGTGTGGGCTGACCGGGTGTCGACGGCATACCGCTTCGACAACGAGTGGCA
>PKWT01000309.1:8748-9896 GCA_003132125.1 Micrococcales bacterium
GGTGCTCGTCGCCGGAGACCTGCAGGGCTGGTGCGCCTGGCAGGTCACTTCCGAAGGGACCGGCACGCGGGCCGTGTTCAGCCAGGAGGTCGAGGTCACCTCGCCGATGTTGCGACGCGCGCCGTTCGCCATCCGGCCGCTGCTGCGCGGCAACCACACCCACATGATGCGATCCGGTGAGCGCGGTCTGCGTGGATACCTGACCTGACTTTACTCAGTTCAGGCCGGTTTGCTCAGTTGAGGCCGGTTTCTGCGTCGAAATATCACAGTCGAAATATCCGCCGGGAAGCGGCCTCAACTGAACAAAGTCGGTGTGCTTGTCAGGGCGTCGAGGTGCTGCGCAGGCTCCGTAGCCAGCTCCGTGCCTCGGTGAAGTCGCTGTCGTGCGTACCTGCCGACACCTGGGCCTCGACACTGTCTGCCCGTGGGTAGGACCCCAGGAAGCGCACCTCGGCACAGACGCGTTTCAGCCCCATCAGGGTCTCGCCGACCCGCTCGTCGTTGACGTGTCCCTCGCAGTCGATGGAGAAGCAGTAGTCACCGAGCCGGCCACCGTTGGGCCGCGACTCGATCCGGGTCAGGTTGATGCCGCGTGCCGCGAACTGCTCGAGCAGCTCGAGCAGGCCTCCGGGGTGGTCCTCGCGCTGGAAGAGGACCACTGACGTCTTGTCGGCCCCTGTCGGCGCAGGCAGCTGACCGGGCCTGGAGACGAGCACGAAACGCGTGACGGCGCCGCTGTTGTCGCCGATGTCTTCCTGCAGGACGGTGAGACCGTGGTTGGCGGCAGCGACCGGCGCACACACCGCAGCCTGGTATGTCGGCCGCTCGGCTGCCAGTCCCGCGGCGGCCGAGGCAGTGGACGCGGCTGGCAGGTACTCCACGGCCGGAAGGTGTACGCCCATCCATCCGCGCACCTGTGCCCAGGCGTGCGGATGAGTTGACACGGTGCGTATGTCGGCGAAACCAGTCCCGACAGGAGCAGCCAGGACGAAGGTGATCGGGACGACCTGTTCGCCGACCACGACGAGCGGGTCCCCACTGGCCAGCGCGTCCAGCGTGGCGCTGACCCCGCCTTCGACGGAGTTCTCGATAGGCACCATTGCGGCGTCGAGATCGCCCGCGCGAAGTGCCGCCAGCGCAGCGTCCAC
>PKWT01000498.1:0-6453 GCA_003132125.1 Micrococcales bacterium
GCTGCCCAGTCGAGGGCTGCGACCAGGGCAAGCGCGATGGCTGCGACAGCGGTCATGGCGCCGAAGGTACTCCCTGCCGGGCATGACGAAGGGCCGACACTCTTGACGAGTGACGACCCTTCGCAAGGTCGAGGAAAACCTGCTGAAAAAGCCAGGGCGGTTCCCTGAGGAACGTCCTACAGGGACGCAGCCTTCTTGGCCATGGCCGACTTCTTGTTGGCCGCCTGGTTCTTGTGGATGACGCCCTTGGTCACGGCCTTGTCGAGCTTGGTCGAGGCGACCTTGAGCGCGTCGGCAGCAGCAGAGGCGTCACCGGAGTCGGCCGCAGTCTTGAACTTGCGGACGAAGGTGCGGAGCTCGCTCTTGACCGCCTTGTTGCGCTCGGTGCGCAGAGCGTTGGTCTTGATGCGCTTGAGCTGGGACTTGATGTTTGCCACGAGGACTCTTTCTCACATTCGGGTTAGGTCGATGAAGCTCTGTCATGAGGGCGACAGAAGCGACTCGGGACCGGGCGTGGGGATACCCGTGGTTGAGCCGCTCTGGTTGGCACTGCATACGCACACGACCTGAGCGCGCACGCGAAGGTCAAATCTAGCAGCGAGGGGAGCACTCGACCAAACCGCTGCCCTGTCTGCCCGAACCGCGACCCCCTTCAGGCGCTTGTTGCTCGTAAGCCACCGAAAGTGTGGTTTGCCACCCCGGATTCGGTGGTTTCGCCGCAAGAAGGCGGTTTGGGGGTGGGTTCGACGGGTCAGCGCGGGTTGCGCGCTTCACAGATGGTCAGGATCGCGCGCTCGACCGCATAGACGGGATCGCGACCGCCGCCCTTGACGTCAAAGTCCGCTGCCGCGACCGCCTGTATCGCGGCGGCCAGGCCGTCGGGATGCCACCCACTGAGCTTCCTGCGGGCCTGGTCGATCTGCCACGGCGCGAGGCCCAAGGACTTGGCCAGCTGGCCGGAACCGCCGCGACCTGCGCTGCCGACCCGGACCATCTGGCGCAGCTGCATGGCCAGCACCGCCACGATCGGCACCGGGCTGTCACCGGTCGAGATGGCGTGGCGAAGCAGTCGCAACGCCTCCCCCACGTTGCCGGCGATCGCGGCGTCGGCGACCTTGAAGCCGGTCGCCTCGACCTTGCCGCCGTGGTATTTCTCGACCATCGCCGCGTCGACCACACCCTCGGTGTCGGAGACCAGCTGGGCACAGGCGGCAGCCAGCTCGCGGAGGTCCTTGCCGACGGCCTCGACCAGCGCCCGCACCGCGTCAGGAGTGACCTTGCGGCCCTGGCGTCGGAACTCGTTGCCGGCGAACTGAGCCTTGTCGCCATCGGACTTGACCAACGGACAGTCGATGACCCTGGCCCCGGCCTTCTTCAGGGTGTCGAGGACCTTCTTGCCGCGCATACCGCTCTTGTGCGCCACCACCAGCGTGATCTCGTCGGCCGGCGAAGCCATGTAGTCCAGGATCTCGGTCTGCAGCTCGTCAGGCGCATCCTCGAGCTCGTGAACCACGATCGCCTTGGTCCCGCCGAACAACGAGGGGGACGCATGCATGGTGAGCGAACCGGCCTCGTAACCCTCGGCATACAGCTTGATGACCTCGAGATCGGAGTCGCGGTCACGCAGCGCCTCGAGCGTCGAGTCGATCGCGCGCTCAGCCAGCACCCGCTCAGGGCCGGAGATCAGCACGTATGGCGGCACACCGGTTGTCGGGGCATGCTCGCTATGGATGGTCACGGCGCCAACACTGTCATGCCGTGGCGACAGGCTCCGGGCTGCTGACGGCCAGGTGACACGTTCAGAACGCCATCTTGGGCGAGTCCGACAGCTCGAGGCCGAACAGGCTCAACCGGGCGGCGATCACGGACCCCTCGAGCTCGAGGTGCTCGGCCAGCTCCTCGAGGGTCAGGCCCAGGTCGACGGCTTCGCGCAGCTCGGTGTCCTCCTCGGAGGTCCAGGCATGGCCCTGGGTGACGGCGGTGCGCGCCGAAGCCGCAACCGGCGGGTCGTCCGCCACCGGTCGCTCGTCCGCGGCATGCTCCACCGGCCGGTCGGCATCGTCGTCGTCACCGATCGAGGGGTCTTCGAGCGCCCCGGCGACTCCGCGCAGGGCCGGCTCGTGCACCGGCAGGGGTTCGTCGGCGGTCTCGTCGAGGCGTTTGAGCGCGGCCAGGACCAGAGTCTTGTCCGTCGTCGGCCAGAACGGAGGGAGGGACTTCTGCAGGAACCCGGCGTAACGCGCGGTGATCATCCGCGGGTCAAGGATGGCCACGACCCCGCGGTCATCACCACGGCGCACCAGCCGGCCCGAACCCTGGGCGAGCCGCAGCGCGGCGTGGGTGGCCGAGACCGCCATGAAGCCGTTGCCGCCCATGCGGGCGATGGCCTGCGAGCGGGCAGAGGACAGCGGGTCGTCCGGGCGCGGGAACGGGATCCGGTCGATGATGACCAGCTGGCAGGCGGAGCCGGGGACGTCCACGCCCTGCCAGAGCGAGAGGGTGCCGAAGAGACAGGTCCGGGCATCGCGGGCGAACTGTCGCACGAGCGTCGAAGTCTGGTCCTCGCCCTGGCAAAGGAACTCGATGCTGTCCGCGCCCTTGCCCGAACCCTTGCCCGNNGCCCTTGCCCTTGCCCTTGCCGAATCGTTCGCGCATCTCCTCGGTCGCGGCGACGGCTGCACGCATCGAGGAGAACAGCCCGAGGGTCCTGCCGCCGGAGGCCCGGACCAGCTCCTCGATCTCGTCGAGCGTCTCGGGCGCCATACCGTCACGTCCCGGAGCGGGCAGATGCTTGGCGACGTACGCGATGGCCTGGCTCGGATAGTCGAACGGGCTGCCGACGTCGAGACCCTGCCACGTCGGGGCGCCCTCGCCGCGAAGTCCGAGGGTGCCGGCAATCGCGTCGAACGTGCCGCCGAGCTCGAGGGTGGCCGACGTCATGATGACCGTGCGATCGCCAAACACCTTGTCCCGCATCAACATTGCGACACTCATGGGCGCCACGCGAAGCACGGAGCCACGGCGCGGGTCCTTGCTCACCCACGCGACATCGAGCTCGCGCTGCTCCAGGATCCGTTCGGCGTTCTCGAAGATCTCATCGATCGCCGCGCGCGCAACCTGCCGTGCGCCGTCGTTGTCCTCAGGCGATGCGGGCTTCAGCTCGGTCTGCGCCGCACGGGCCGAGTCACGCACCCGCGCGAGCGCCAGCGCCAGCGAGTCCGGTATGCCGTTCAGCCGCCCCTCGGGCAGCTGGTCGACGAAGGCCGCGAAGAACTCGGAGGCTTCGGTGACCTGATCGGTCTGCGCGAGACGGCCGGCACGCTTGGCGGCGGCGGCGATCATGGGCGCGGTCAGCTCGTCGGTGATGGTGGAGGTGACCCGGTCGGCGAGCTCATGGCCCTCGTCGACGATGAGCACGTCGTGCTCGGGCAACATCTGGCGCCCCTCGAAGGAGTCGATCGCCATGAAGCTGTGGTTGGTCACGACCACATCGACCTCGCGCGCTGCCGAGCGTGCACGCTCCACAAAGCACTCGGTGACCATCGGGCACTTCCCGCCCAAGCACTCGTGGGCGGAGACCGACACCTGACGCCAGGCCCGCTCGGAGACGCCGGGGACGAGCTCGTCGCGGTCGCCGGAATGGGTCTCATCTGACCACTCGCGAAGCCTGATGACCTCGGACCCGAGCTGCGAGCGGTTGGCATCCACGGCTCCGACCGAGAGCAGACTGCCCTCGTCGTCGTCGGGGAAGCCGCCGGTGAGCTTGTGCTTGCAGAGGTAGTTACGGCGGCCCTTCACCAGGGCGTAGGTCGGTTGGCGGCCCAGGAGCGGGGCAATGGCCTTGGCCAACCGCGGCATGTCACGGTCGACGATCTGGGCCTGCAGGGTCAGCGTCGCGGTGGCCACGACGGCCGGTCGACCCGAGGCCATGGCGTGCGCCACGGCCGGGATGAGATAGGCCAGCGACTTGCCGGTGCCGGTGCCGGCCTGGACCAGCAGATGCTCCTTCTTGGCGATGGCATCGGCCACCGCATGCACCATCTGGACCTGCCCGGGACGCTCGACGCCGCCGATCCCCTGCACCGCGGCATGCAGGAGTGCAGCAAGGTCAGGGGCTTTCGGGGGCATTGGGTCAGGCTATAACTGAACGCCGACGAGCCTCAGACCAGTGGGCCGCGGCGGCGACCGTGTCCGTCATACAGAGCCTTCAGACGGCACCTGCTGGTTCGGCTCGGCGGTCGCTCCGGTCCTCGCTCCGCTGCGATCCTCACTCCCTGTCGCTCAAACCGAGTAAGCCGTCAACTCGCCGACCAGGGTCTGGTTGACCTTGGCCTCGACCAGGGTGCCGTGCTCGGTGTGCTCGCTGGTGACGATCTCGGCCTCACGGTGCAGCCTGTTGACCAGGTCGCCACGGTCGTAGGGCAGCAGGACGGTGACCGCGATGTCCGGCCGCGGCAGCTCATCGGCGATCAGGGCACGGAGCTCGTCCAGGCCCTCACCCGTGCGGGCAGAGACCACGATCGAGTGCTTCTCTTGCCGCCGCAGACGATCCAGCACCTCGGGCATCGCGGCGTCGGCCTTGTTGACCACGATGACTTCCCTGACCTGGTGGCCGCCAACCTCGGCAAGCACGGCGCGCACGGCCGAGATCTGGCTCTCAGGGTCGGGGTGGGAGCCGTCGACGATGTGCAGCACCAGATCAGCGTCGCCGACCTCCTCCAGCGTCGACCGGAAGGCCTCGATGAGCTGGGTGGGCAGCGCTCGGACGAAGCCCACGGTGTCTGTCAGCGTGTAGGGCCGGCCATCGGTGGTCTCCGCCTTGCGGACGGTCGGGTCGAGGGTGGCGAACAGCTGGTTCTCGACCAGGACGCCGGCGCCGGTGAGCCGGTTGAGCAGCGACGACTTGCCGGCGTTGGTGTATCCCGCGATGGCGACGCTCGCGACGCCGTTGGCCTTGCGGCTGTGACGCTTGGTGTCGCGGGTGGTCTTCATGGCCGCGATCTCGCGCTTGAGCTTGGCGATGCGGGTGTTGATCCGGCGCCGGTCGAGCTCGATCTTGGTCTCTCCGGGACCACGTGAGCCCATGCCCTGACCGCCTGCAGCCTGGCCACCGGCCTGCCGGGACATCGACTCGCCCCAGCCACGAAGGCGCGGGAGGAGGTACTGCAGCTGGGCAAGCTCAACCTGAGCCTTACCTTCACGGCTCTTGGCGTGCTGGGCGAAGATGTCGAGGATCAGCGCGGTGCGGTCGATGACCTTGACCTTGACGATGTCCTCGAGCGCGCGCCGCTGGCTGGGGCTGAGCTCACCGTCGCAGACCACGGTGTCGGCGCCCTCGGCGATGACGATGTCGCGCAGCTCGATCGCTTTGCCGGACCCCAGGAAGGTCGCCGTGTCGGGCTTCTGACGGCGTTGGATCAGCCCGGCGAGCACCGTCGAACCGGCCGTCTCGGCGAGCGCGGCCAGCTCACGGATCGAGTTGTCGGCGTCCTCGACGCTCCCTTCGGTCCACACCCCGGCAAGAACCACACGCTCGAGGCGCAGCTGGCGGTACTCGACCTCGGAGACGTCCTCGAGCTCGGTGGACAGCCCGGCAACCCGGCGCATGGCCGCGCGCTCTTCGCGCTCGAGCTGGTCGCCATCGAAGTCGTCGGTGGAGCCGAAGTCGGATTGGCCACGGTGCCACGCGTCGTCATCGCTGAGGGCGGAGGCCTTGAAGTCGAACAGATCAGATCGTTGAGTCATATCTCCCTTAGGATCGCACTGTTTCAACGGTGCACGCGAACCCTTTATGCCTGATGTGGTCGGACGAGTACCGTGTCCGCTGATGAACGAGCCCACGACTCCGGACCACTACTTCAGCGCCGAGCCGGCCAGCGCAGCCGAACGCCGACAGCTTCGGGTGTTCCTGGCGGGTCAGGAGCTCATCGTCGAGACTGCCGCAGGCGTCTTCTGCCCGGACAGGGTCGACATGGGCACCGCCGTGCTGCTGGCCGAGGCCCCTGCGCCGCCCCCTGTCGGCAACTTGTTGGACCTCGGCTCCGGGTGGGGCCCGATCGCCATGAGTCTGGGACTGCGCTCACCGGGGGCCACCATCTGGGCGGTAGACGTCAACCAGCGTGCCCTCGCTCTAGCACGCGACAACGCCAAGACGTTGGGTGTCGACGACTTTCACGCCATGACTCCGGATGAGGTGCCGGCCGACATCCGTTTCGGCGCCATCTGGTCCAACCCGCCGATCAGGGTCGGCAAGTCTGGGTTGCACGAGATGCTCCTTACCTGGCTGCCGCGGCTGGAAGTCGACGGCACGGCATACCTCGTGGTGCAGAAGAACCTGGGCGCGGACTCGCTGCAGCGCTGGCTGACGGATCACCTCGAGGCCATGGAACCGGGTGCCTTCACGGTTGCCCGGCATGCGACCGCCAAGGGATTTCGGGTGCTGGCGGTCCACCG
>PKWT01000498.1:6480-11317 GCA_003132125.1 Micrococcales bacterium
GTCATGACCCCATCGGCGACCAGGACTGCGGGACCGGCAAGCTCGACCTGCTGACCGGCCAGCGCACGGACCCGCAACGTCCCACCGGGCACGTCAACGCGCCAGTCGTCGATGGACGTCTCGGTTCCGGCCCACCAGCGCGTGGCCAGTGCCGCTGCGGCCGCGCCCGTGCCACACGATCGGGTCTCTCCGACGCCGCGCTCGTGAACCCTCATGGCGATGTGCCCAGGACCGATCGGTCGCACGAACTCGACGTTGGTGCCGTTGGGCGCAAGCGGGCGGACATCCGGAACGCGGGTCAGGTCCAACGAAGCCAGATCTGCCGAATCCGCCAGTGCCACAACGGTATGCGGGTTGCCCAGATCCAGACTGAGACCGGGCATGGGGTCGTGGCCATGGACCTTGACCATCGCGTCAAAGCCCTTCTCGCGGGCACCATCGGCGTCCACGATGCGCCAGTCCCCAAGGTTGACTGCGATGAGGTCGCCCTCGAAATGGATGAGCTTGATGCCCCCCCGAGTGGCGATCGCGAACTCGTCGGCGGTCTCCAGGCCCTCACGACGCAGGTATGCCGCGAACACCCGAGCCCCGTTGCCACACATCTCGGCCGCGCTGCCGTCGGCGTTGCGATAGTCCATGAACCACCGGGCCCGGGCACCCTGATCGCGCACGTGCTGTTCGGTAGCAGTCTCCGTCGGGACCACTCGGATCACGCCGTCTGCTCCGATGCCGGCCCTGCGATCGGTGATCTGCCGCACCTGCTGAGCCGTCACATCGTGGGTGCCATCGAGATCGGCCACCAGCACGAAGTCGTTCTCGGTGCCGTGGCCCTTGGTGAATCGCAGCTCGCGCATGTCAGTCATCTCGGCCATTGTCCCTCACGTCCACCGCCCAACATGCCGCCTTCCTCACGCCGCCTTCCTCATGCCGCGCTGATCACGTCGAGCTGATCACGTCGAGCGCGTGGTCGACCAGTCGCGGGTCATCATGGTCGAGCCAGTGGATCCGCGGGTCGGGCCTGAACCACGACTCCTGGCGTCTGGCGAATCTGCGGGTCGCGGTGATCGTCTCCTCGATGGCTTGCTCAGCGCTCGCAAGAGCGTCGAGATGTGCCAAGGCCTCACGGTAGCCGAGTGCTTTGGCCGCCGTCCGGCCCTCGCGTAGACCGGCCGCATCCAGCCGCTTCACCTCGTCGAGCAGGCCGGCGTCCCACATCTGGTGCACCCGAGTCGCAATGCGGTCATCGAGCTCCGGCCTCGGGACCCGGAGGCCGATGGCGATTGTGGGGAGCAGATAGTCACGGGTTGGCATGGTGGCCGAGAACGGCCGGCCGGTGATCTCGATGACCTCGAGAGCCCGAATGACCCGACGGTCGTTGTTGGGCTGGATGGTATGTGCCGCAACGGGATCCAGGTGCCTGAGTCGCGCGAACATGACCTCGATGCCCACCTGCGCGAGCTGATCCCGCAGGCGACGCCGCACCCTTGGGTCAGTGGGCGGAATCTCAAGGCGGTCGAGCACAGCGCGGACATAGAGCCCCGATCCACCGGCCAAGATCGGCTGGTGCCCGCGCGCCCGGACACCGGCAAGGTCCAGCCTTGCCTCTCGCTGGTATGCCGCGACGCTGGCTTCCTCGCGAACATCCAGCACGTCGAGCTGATGGTGGGCGACCCCCCGGCGTTCCTCGAACGGGACCTTGGCGGTGCCGATGTCCATGCCGCGATAGAGCTGCATGGCATCGGCGTTGATGATCTCGCCGTCGAGTCGCTGCGCAAGCTCGAGAGCAAGATCTGACTTGCCACTGGCGGTTGGCCCCACGACCGCGATGACTGCGGTCATGGCCAGGATGCAGCTTGCGTCGGGCTCCGACGCCAGGCCGCCACCGCCCAGCCGACGCCGTAGGGCGCACCCCGCCAAGCCAGCTCGCCGATCCAGTCGCCGTCTGCGGCGGCAAGCAGGACCGGCCACACCTCGGGCAAGGTGGCGCCAAGCTCTCGACCGAGGTCGTCGTCGATCTGGGCCAGGCGAGCTCTTAGCCCCGACGCCAGGGCCGCACATACTGCATCTTCAAACGCCGGCGCCCGTGAGTCCTCGGCCCGTGGGGCCTTGGGCCCGTGACAGGCTGCGCCATCGGCTACGAGGATCAACCCGATCCGTGTTCCATCCCCACGCAGCTGTTCACCGAGGGCGGTCGCGTCGGAGCCCCTGGTCGTGATCCATCGCGCCGATGCCCACAGGACGGCGTGCTCGGGGTGCGCGGCGATGTCGCGGCTCGCCAGATACCGGGCAACCATCAACGGTGTCGGCAGCGCTCGGTCGTCGGCGGCTTCCGGATGGCCCTGATCGCCCTGGGCGCCGTGATCGCGGTCGACCAGAGCCGGAGCTACGACATCGCGCCCGAAACTGACGAACGACACGGGTCCGGCGGCGTCGAACTCGCCCGGCTGGCCTGGACCCACGATCACCAGTTGCACCGAGCCAACGCCTGCTTCGGCAACGCCTGCCGAATCTGCACCTGAATTCGACGAGTCAGACGGCGAACCAGCCGACGCCGCGACGAGATCGGACACCACACGAGACACCACAGAGTCCGCGGCAACACGCAGGTCGTCGAGCTCGTGAGCGGCCAAGCCCATCAGCTCGGGGACGAAGGCTGGGGGGCCGGGAACGATGGCGGCGGTGAGGAGCACGGTGCGACTCGCCTGTCAGCGACAGGTCGTTGCGAGCACGGGGGCGGCCAGCGGCCGTCCGATGGACGGCATACCGAGGGTGACCGCGGGACGACCTGAGCCGGGCGCGTCCTGCAGCGCCGCCCATGCGTCACCGCCTGCGGTACGGCGAACCGTGAACAGACCGCCTTGCACCCCGGAGTCGGCAACCAGGTGATGTGGCGCGGCACGGGTCACGACCACCTCAACGACATCACCCGGGCGTGGCGCCTCGACCCCGTCGGGAACCGCGAAGTGCACGAGCCGGTTGTCGCGCGCTCGCCCGGACAGCCGTGCAGTCGCTGCGTCCTTGCGGCCTTCGCCGTTGGCCACGAGCACCTCGACAGTGCAGCCCTCGAGCTTGCGGTTCTCTGCCCAGGAGACGTCCTCCTGGACCGCGAGCAGACGCTCATAGCGTTCTTGCACAACGGCTTTGGGGATCTGGTCGGGCATCGTCGCGGCCGGGGTGCCCGGGCGGATGGAGTACTGGAAGGTGAAGGCGCTGGCGAAACGCGATGCCCGCACAACGTCCAGCGTCTCCTGGAAGTCCTCTTCGGTCTCACCGGGAAAGCCGACGATGAGGTCAGTCGTGATCGCAGCGTCGGGAATGTGTTCGCGGACCGTGTCGAGGATGCCGAGGTACCTGGCACCGCGATAGGACCGTCGCATCTCCTTGAGCACACGGTCGGAGCCAGACTGAAGCGGCATGTGCAGACTCGGCATGACGTTCGGCGTCTCGGCCATCGCAAGGATGACGTCGTCGGTGAAAGCCGCCGGGTGCGGGCTGGTGAAGCGCACGCGCTCCAGCCCGCTGATCTGACCACACGCGCGCAGCAGCTTGCCGAACGCCAGCTTGTCTCCGAACTCCACACCGTAGGTGTTGACGTTCTGGCCGAGCAGGGTGACCTCGATGACGCCTTCAGCCACCAAGGCTTCGACCTCAGCGAGGATGTCGCCTGGCCGACGGTCCATCTCCTTGCCCCGAAGCGACGGGACGATGCAGAACGTGCAGGTGTTGTTGCAGCCGACCGAGATGGACACCCACGCGCTGTATGCCGAGTCGCGTCGGGTGGGCAGCGTGGACGGAAAGACGTCGAGGCTCTCGAGGATCTCGACCTCAGCCTGTTTGTTGTGGCGGGCACGATCCAGCAGCGCCGGGAGTGAACCGATGTTGTGGGTGCCGAACACCACGTCGACCCAGGGCGCCTTGCGCACGATCGTGGCGCGGTCCTTCTGTGCCAGACAACCGCCGACGGCGATCTGCATGTCCGGGTTCTTGATCTTGGCCGGGCGAAGCTGACCGAGGTTGCCGTACAGCTTGTTGTCGGCGTTCTCCCGGACCGCACAGGTATTGAACACGACGACGTCAGCGGTCTCCGGTGGATCGGGGACGCCTGCGATGTCGACATAGCCAGCAGACTCCAGCAGGCCGGAAAGCCGTTCGGAGTCGTGGACATTCATCTGACACCCGTAGGTGCGCACCTGATAGGTCTTCATCGCATCGACCAGCGTACGTGCCGCTCGGCCACCCTGGCGCGACCAGTCAGCGCGACCAGTCATCGCGGCCGGTCATCGCGGCCGGCCGCGGACTCCTCCGGCGGCGGGGCCACCAATTTCTGTGACGCGTTCAAACAGCTGCAGAACGCGGATACCACCACCACTCCGGCAGCCATCGCTGCCGCGTTCAAGGCCGCCGCTGCCGACATGCGCAAGCTTGCGCCGCCCGAAATCAAGGACGCCGCTGGAACATACGCCGACCTGATAGAGAGCATCGCAAAGGCCGCGCAGGCCGGCACCCTGGACGAAGCCGCTCTGCAGAAGGCGATTGCAACTGGTTTGGCCGGCAAGGCAGCGGACATCGGGAAGGTCGCGATGTGGGTCGGGACGAACTGCCAGCTGTAGTCCCCTGGTAGCTTCCGTAGCCCCAGCAGCGTCATCGGCCCCAGCAGCTTTCGTAGCCCCAGCAGCTGCAGTGGCCGCTCATCTCTTGAGGTATCCCTCCTAGTCCGGCAGGTGCTCGGGCGCATCCGCGATGGCGTCACGGATGACGGCATAGGTCAGGCTCGGGGAGTAGCCCTTGCGCGCCAGCATGCCGGCCAGGCGTCGAGTCTGGACCTCGATGCCCAGCC
>PKWT01000162.1 GCA_003132125.1 Micrococcales bacterium
GGTCAGGTGGGTGGCTCGTCCGTCGTGACCTGGCGAACGCCGAGGATGGACTGCGCGATCGACGTAGCGGCTGCTCGCTCACGCTCTGTTGCTGTCCCGGTGATGTGAACGATTCGTTCGACGACCTCCGCCCGCCATCCATGCTGGCCGATCTCGGCGAACGCCTCCGATACTTCCGCAGCGATCTCGCTGTCTGGCCGAGCCATCGCCCGGATCACGTCGCTGCGGCTGACGACACCCAACAACAGATCGCCCTCGACCACTGGCACGCACTTCCAGCTCGTCTGGGCGAAGGTCTGGGCCAGCTCCGCGACGTCGCTGTCCTCCCTGACCGTGTGCGGATTCGCGGTCATCACCTCACCGACGGTCCTCGGCAACGGTCCTGGCTCAGGCGGGACGACGCGCATGTGTGCCCTGGGATCCGCCGCCAGATGTTCGCGGAGCACATCGGCCTCGCTGATGATGCCGACCAACCGCCCACTACCGTCCACGACGGGGAGGCTGGTGACCCGGGAGGTCACCAACGTCTGAAGCGCGGCCTCAAGGGAGGCAGTCTCATGCACCCGGTATGCCGGGCTGGTCATGATCTCGCGAACGAGCATCTCGGAGCTCCTTTCAAACAGGCGGCCTATAGGGCCAGCATGGCCCCCCACACCGAGGCGGGGGCAAGTGACGAACGTCCCGTGATCACTCGCGATCCGGCGGTGCCTCCCATACCAAGGCCGTCCCTCGCGGAGTACGCCCCCTGAGCGTCAGCGAACCGCCGTGGGACTCAGCACGCTTGCGCAAGTTTGCCAAGCCGCTGCGCACCGCGGTCGGCGCGACCCCGACCCCATCGTCGACAACCTCGACCTGAACCGTGTCCGCGCTTGTGACACGGACACTGGCACTCGAGGCCTGAGCATGTCTGGCCACGTTCGACAGCCCTTCTCGAACGACCGCGATCAGATCGGCCTCAAAGTCAGCCGCGAGCCCGTCGAGGGATCCGTCGATCGTCAGGCTCGGCGCAAAGCCAAGGGTCTCCGCGCACACCCGAACCAGCTCCACGATCTCTTCGCGCAGGTCTCGAAAAGGTGTGGGCCGATGCAGCTCGAAGATCGTGTGTCGAATGTCCTTGATGGCCGCATCCAGGTCGTCCACAGCCTCGTCGAGCCGCCGGCGGACGCTCGTGCTCTCGCCCATACGTGCGGCGGCCTGCAGCGAAAGCCCCGTTGCGAAGAGTCGCTGGATCACGTGATCATGCATGTCACGAGCGATCCTGTCGCGGTCCTCCAGAAGGGCAAGCCGCGATCGATCCTGTTGGCCGCGAGCGGCCGCCAGGGTCAGCCCCATCTCCTGGGCCAGTGCTGCCAGGAGGGGCACGACATTGCCAACGTACGCCTCTGCGTCCGCAGCCCAAGCAACGCCGATCACACCGACCTCGTCGTCGCCAACGGTGATCGGCACCAGCGCCGTAGGACCGTGCGGATCCGCGTCGCCCAGGTCCCTGACGTCCGCGGACAGACTGTCGTTGGTCGAGTCCCCGAGCCTGGTGAGCAGGAGAACCGACTCATGCTCCGCAATGAGCTCGCGCCAGTACCCCTTGTGCAGAACCGTTCCGAGCACCGCGCCGGGCCGTTTTGCGGCTCCGGATGGCTCGCCGCCGGCGACAGCTCGGATCACCAGATCGCCCACCTCGTCATACAGCGCCACCATGACCAGCTGAGCTTCGGACAGCTCTCGGGTGCGCTTCGCCAGGAAACCCATTGCCGAGGCCTCGTCCATGCCCTCGAGCAGCAGCTGGGTCACCTCGGCCGTGGTCTCGAGCCACCGACGCAGACGGCGGCTGCGCTCATACAGGCGGGCGTTGTCGATGGCGATGCCGGCGGCAGCAGCGAGGGCGACCAGGATCGCCTCATCGTCGGCGGTGAAGTCTGCGCCGCCCTCCGTCTCGGTGTCGCCCTGCTTCTCGGTCAGGTAGAGGTTGCCGAACACTTCGTCCCGGATGCGAATCGGCACACCGAGGAAGCCGTGCATCACGGGGTGGTGCGGCGGGAATCCGTGGGAGTCGGGGTGGGCGGCAACGTCGCGGAGCCGGCGGGGCCGCGGCTGACGGATCAAGAGACCCAGTACCCCATGCCCGCGAGGCAGATCTCCGATTGCCTTCTGCTCCTCCTGGCTGAGTCCGTGGGACACGAACTCCACGAGGTGCTCACCGTCAGCGCCAAGCACACCCAACGCACCGTATCTGGCGTCGACGAGCTCGCAGGCGCAACGCACGATCCGGGCGAGGACGTCAGACAGATCGAGGTCTGCGGACACTGCGAGCACAGCGTCGAGCAGGGCTGCCAGACGTTCTTGGGCACGATCCGATGCCTGAGCGCGATTGCGAAGGTCCTCGAGCAAATCGTCCAGGTCGAACGCCTCAGTGGCCAACCACGTCGACGGTTCCCCGCCCTTGCTCAGCTCGGACTCCCTCGGCTCGGACTCCACACTGGTGATTCTAGGTGGTGTCCCTAGGGCCTGTCCGCTCGATCTGGGTCGTCATGAGCGCGATCGTGAGCATGATCGCCGGCGAGCACGCTGTATCCCGATCGGGAGCCGCCGCTCGGCACCAGCTCGGTGTCCTCAGGGCCGGAAACGGTCAGGACGTCGCACGCGGCATGTTCTTGGCAGTACTGCCCGACGCGCACCGTGGCGTCAGGCGAATCGCGACCAACCACAAGGACTGCGGCGCCGCGGCTTCGCTCGACCAGCATCTGAGCGGCCACACCCTCCACGGTCTCGAAAGTGCATGGCACCCGCCGCTGACGATGAAGCGCACGCAGGGCAACAGCGAACATCGCCACATCCATCTCGGCCCGCTCCTCAGAGCTGAGGCCGACGGGCAGTACCTGGATGAAGCGCACACGGGCTGCGCGATGGACCGCTTCGCGGACGGCGGCACCTGCGACAAATGCGGCCATGCCGTCGTTGACCAGACCGGCCACCACATCACGGGGGTGGCGCGGTGACTGTGCGCCCGCAGCTCCGGCGTTGTTTGGTGTCTGCATGAATACGATCGTGGACCCAATGTGCTGGAGGCATCAGAGCCGAAGGTCCCGACACAATAACTCCGTGGGGCGAGCACACGGGACCTAGTGCCCTGTCCTCGCGCGCGCGGGGTGAGCAGTGTTGTAAGTACCCAGAAAGAAGAAGCCCATGGAGAAAGCAAAAAACGTCGAGGCCACTCCTCGAAGGGCCGTCGTCGTTGGTGTCGACGGCTCACCGACCAGTGACCTGGCCGTGGACTGGGCCGTCGCGGAGGCCAGCCGACGAAAGCTGCCACTGCACATCATCCACGCCTTCTCCTATGGCTATCCGAAGACGAAGACCGGTTTCGGGCACTCGGTCGATGACCTGCGACAGATTGCTCGTGGTGTCCGTAAGGACGCCGTGGACAGGGCGAGCCGCACGAACCCGGACCTGACGATCACATGGGCGGAGTCGGCATACGGGCCGGCGCCCACGCTGCTCGTCGCCTCAGAGACGGCGTCAACGGTAGTCGTCGGTGCCCGCGGCCTGAGCGCGGTGCGCGGTGCGCTCGTGGGGTCGGTCTCGCTCCAGGTCGCAACACACGCCCACTGCCCCGTGGTCGTCGTTCACGACATGCCAACACCCCCTCCCGGGGCCCCCGTCGTCGTCGGTGTTGACGGTTCGGCGTTGTCGACGCACGCGATCGAGTACGCCTTCGAGCAGGCGTCCTCACGCGGAGTTGGCCTGACCGTCGTCCACGCGTGGTGGCTGGAGGATGTCGAAGGCGCCGCTGCCGCCGCCATCTGGACCGTCGACTGGCAACAGTTCGCGGAGGAGGAGCAGACCCTGGTCGCCGAGTCCCTGGCCGGATGGCAGGACAAGTACCCCGATGTCGAGGTGCGCCGACACAGCGTTCGCGGGCTCCCGGTCGATGCTCTGGTACGCCAGAGTGAGAGCGCCTGCCTTGTCGTCGTGGGCACGCGTGGACGCGGTGGCTTCAAAGGCCTGCTTCTCGGCTCGGTGAGCCAGGGCGTCATGCACCGGGCCCAGTGCCCCGTTGCCATCGTCCATCCCACCAAGGAGCTGCTCCACGAGGGGGACGACAGAACCATCGCCCACGAGCATCGGCTCCCCATACCGCCGGTGCGCGAACAGACCTGAACGCACCGACCCGGTTTCGGGCAAGAGCCACCGGCTGCGAGAAGCGGAGGATGCCATGGTCGCCACCCTGACCTTCCTGGGAGCCACCGGCACAGTCACCGGCAGCAAGTTCCTTCTCGAGAGCGAAGGACGCCGGACGATGGTGGACTGCGGTCTGTACCAAGGCGAAAGCACGTGGCGGCGCCTCAACTGGAAGCCACTGCCCGTCGACCCCGAGTCGATCTCCGACGTCGTCCTCACCCATGCTCACCTGGACCACTGCGGCCATCTGCCGGCCCTGGTGCGAGGAGGGTTCGCCGGGCCGACGTGGTGCACACAGGGCACCGCCGCCCTGGCTTCCATCATCCTGCGGGACAGCGCCCACCTGCAGGAGGAGGACGCCGAGAACGCCCGACTCGGAGGGTTCTCCCGGCATGACCCACCACGCCCGCTGTACGACTCCGCCGACGCCGAGACGGCGATCAGGTCGTTCAGACCGGTGGACTACCACCAGCACTTCGACCTGGACTCAGGTGTGGGTCTTACCCTGAGCCGGGCCGGGCACATCCTGGGCTCAGCCACCGCCTTGGTCACGATCGGTGGCGGAAGCGTCCTGTTCTCAGGCGATCTCGGCCGAATCCATCACCCGGTACTTCTGCCACGGGAGGCCCCGCCGGCCGCTCGTACGATCATCGTCGAGTCGACCTACGGCGACCGCACTCATCCGGCCGACGGCGACCTGGTCCACAAGATCCTGGCTGACACCATCCGTCGGACCGTGATGCGTGGCGGGTCGGTTCTCATCCCTGCCTTTGCAGTGGACCGCACCGAGCTGGTGTTGCACGCGCTCAGCCAGATGACTGCGGCAGGCGACATCCCCGCGCTGCCGGTGTATGTGGACAGCCCGATGGCCCTTGCCGCACTGGACGTCTATCGCAGCCCCGCTATGCGCGAGGAGCTCCGTCCTGACCTTCCCGCGCGGTTGGTGGACCTCCCCAACCTGCATACGGCGCACAGCGCCCAGGAGTCGATGCTGCTGAACGAGCCAAAGACCCCTTCGATCATCATCTCCGCCTCGGGCATGGCGACCGGCGGCCGTGTGGTCCATCACCTGCAGCACCTGCTCCCCGACCGGCGGAACACCGTGATCCTGACCGGTTATCAGGCAGTCGGCACGCGAGGCCGCCTCCTGGCTGACGGCGCAACGGAGCTCAAGATGTATGGCGGCTACGTCCCGGTCCGCGCCGAGGTGGTCGTCGACCATGGGTTCTCCGTCCATGCCGACTCCACCGAGCTGCTCGCCTGGCTCAGGGAGCTGCCCACGCCTCCTGAGACCGTATACATCGTCCACGGCGAGCCTGAGTCCTCGCGCGCGATGGCCACCATGCTCCGGAGCCAGACAGGCTGGTGCGTTGTGGTCCCGCACCTCGGCGAGAAGGTCCGGGTCGGCTGAGCGACTGGGACGACCCGCGCAAAACACCCAAATCTATGCAATTCCTAGCATGTCGAGGACTTGCGGCTGGACACGGCGGCGATGGCACGCCATCTTTGAGGGGTTCTCAACGGTGTCGTCGTGACCCGTTCGCAAGGTGAAGCAGGCACAAGTGATTCGTAGTCTGAGCGTTGTTGCGGAAGGCCCTGGGCGATACATCTCCTGGGGCGTCGTACAGATCTCGGTGGCAAACCTCACGATCATCGTGGCGATGATCGTCTTGTTCGTCCTCGCCCTGGTCGTGCCCTTCCCGTCGGGCCACGGCGAAGAGGCCGACCAGGAACGGCACCAGAAGTGACGACCAGCACCGACGCCAAGAGCGCCGCCGAGACGACCGACCCCAAGAACTGGACCAACCGGCTTCGCGGCCGGATCGAGGGACTCGTCCCGCCGGGGCAGGCGCTTCCTGACCGGCAACCTGTCTACGTCGCCTCGTGGATCTATGTCTTCGGGGTGTTGACGTTGTCATCCCTGGCAGTCGTGATCCTGTCCGGGTCTGTGCTCGCGATCGGCGGCGTGCAGTGGTGGCACGTCTCGTCGCTGGGCCACTTCGTCAACTCCGTCCACCTGTGGAGCGTCGAGCTGTTCTTCGGGTTCATGGTGATCCATCTGTGGGGCAAGTTCTGGATGGCCGCCTGGCGCGGCAAGCGGGCGATGACGTGGATCACCGGCGTACTGCTCTTCGGTATCTCGATCGGCACGTCCTTCACCGGCTTCCTGTCACAGACCAACTTCAGCGCGCAGTGGATCGCCGGCGAGGGTAAGGACGGGATCAACTCCACCGGTGCTGGTGCGTTCTTCAACGTGCTCAACCCCGGGCAGATGCTCACGTGGCACGTCGTACTCCTGCCCCTGGTAGTGGTCCTGATCGTGCTGATCCACATCATCCAGGTCCGGCGCCACGGCGTCGTACCTCCCCTCGACGCACACCTGGAGGGCTGAGCCATGACACGTGACCGCACGCCGGACTCCCATGACTTCCCGACCCGGCGCTATGACCTGGTCAAAGAGTTCGTCATCGCCCTGGTCGTCGTCCTGGTTGCCAGTCTCGGGCTGGCCGGGATCTTCTCCTCCCCCGACGAGAAGCCGATCACCATGTCGGCATGGGCGAACGCCGACCCCAACAACCTGGTCACCACTGCTGCCAGCGAGCTCGCCGGCACCACCACGAGTGCGACCTACGGGCCGCCCTACAACACCAACTCCGAGGGCCAGAAGCTTGGGCCGATACCCCTGCAGAAGTGGGCTGGGGTCCGGATCCCCATCAACTCCGCCGACCTGGTCCTGGGCCCCCTCAGCGGCAACAGCGCCGACCCCGCGGTCAGCTCAGCGGTGGCAGCGTGGAAAGCGGCGGCCCCCGAGCAGCAGACCAAGTGGGCCACCGACTACGTCGACGCGATCGGCACCGCCGCAGCCGACGGCGCACCCGCAACAGGAGCCGGCGGCGACCCAACAAAAGCCGCCGCGGGTGACTACGGCCCGGTCCCTGCCCTGTCGACCGGCTTGTTGGCACTGGCCAAGACCGGTGGGCTCGAAGGCGCCCTCGACTCGGCGGGCAACTTCTACGGAGGCAACACGACCAAGTCCTTGCTGCTGCTCGCCGACGGGGCCTATCTCGAGGACCAGGCAGTCGCACAGAACCTCGCCGGAGACCAGTGGGGCATGATGAACGAGGTCGGAAACGCCCCCGGCCAGCCCTGGATGTGGCTCTACACGTTCTGGTACCAGATCAAGCCCTTCTCGACCTCGGACAACGCCGACGTACAGGTCTGGGCACTGATGATGGTGCTCACACTCCTGCTGATGTTCCTGCCGTTCATCCCAGGACTGCGATCGATCCCCCGGTGGATCCCCATCCACCGGCTGATCTGGCGCAACTACTACCGCCGCA
>PKWT01000033.1:0-3385 GCA_003132125.1 Micrococcales bacterium
ATGTCGACCAGCTCGACGAGCATGCAACGGCGATCGGGATCCTCCAACAAGTTGTGATTGGTGACCTCCAACCACATCCACCCACCGCCGGCACACTTGTGGCGCTGCCGGACCCGCCGAACAGCACCCGGACTGTTCAACAAATCCATCCAGTTCGCGAGCACTCGCTGGCGATCCTCGGGGTGGACGAAGTCCAAGGAGCGCCGACCGACCAACTCATCGGCGTCCCAGCCAAGCATCCGCTGCACGGACTCGTCGCACGAAAGGACCACGGACAAGTCACTCTTTTCCATGATCCCGTAGCGAGGGCGCATCCCGTTGCCGGGCTGGGTCTGCCCCTGCACCACAGCCGGTAATCCGAACACGAAGCACAGGTACACGCCATACGCGGCGGTGGCGTCCACGACGTGCATCACCATCTCGAGCCCCGGGTCGGTCGCCGGATGCGCCAGTACGTGGGCGGCACCGACGGTACACGCAGCCTGCCAACAGTCGATCACGTCAGTAAAATCGTCAGGGACCACAAGCTCCAGCGCCGACGACACGCCTTCAATCACAACATGGCCACGCAACGGCACCGACGTCGGCATCGGCACGATCGAGCTGTTCTCGGCGAGCGCAATGACCAGCGCTGGCGGGTCCTGGGCGAGCAGGCTGGTCAGCACAGTGTCGAGGGTGGACTGGTCCAGTCTGCGCGTCTCCATCGGTTGCTTCACTGACCGCAACGTCTCCTGCTCCTCTGGACCCAGCATGCGAAGCGACCTCTTCCTTGCCACGTGTTTCAACCTTGCCCCAGGTCGTTCAGCTGTCTCCATAAGGCTGCCACACGAGAGAAGACGGATATCGGGAACAAGAAACTTGGTCAATACTCGGTCAATTCCTTCCCTTCGGGATGCAAATCGACCCGATAGGCCCGACGTGCCTCTAGGCCGAACGGATGATGATCGTTGTCCACGACATCGATGACCAAGCCCGCGCGCATACCGGTGTTGTCTCGACTGCGCGCTGCCAGCGCAGTGGCTGCGCCCCAGACCAACCTCATAGATCCAGCGGGATGAGGCCGCGTAGCAGGTAGTTTCTGCCCGTGCCACGGCCGTGCCAGTAGCAAGGTCCAATGATGGGTACGCCAGGTCATTCAGGGATCTCGGTCCGAGCAGGGTGGAGACCCACCCTGGGCATGGGTGGTCAACAACTCCCTCTCCGCAGCAGCACCCACCTCAACCCTTCTCCGACTCCGCGCGAGCGAAGAACTCCCCCAGATCAACAAGGTCAAGGACGAACACTCCACCCGACTCGCAGTCGTGCCCATCCTCCCAACCGAACCCGTCGGTATCCCTGCCCTGGAAGCGCTCAGCAGAACCCGAGTCGCCCTGACCCGATAACGGCTGAAGGTGACCCAGGGCGACGATCGGCTCACCGGGTTCCGTGCCAACCGTTCAGCTTCCTGTGGGTACTCGCCTTCCTGTGGGTACTCGCCCTGATCATGCAGACAGCGATGATCTACATGTGGCTGCCGAACTGGGCTCCGGCGCTGACCTGGGCCTTGGTCATCTACTTCGGCCTCGAGACAGTGGCGTGGCTCACCGGACTTCTGGACGACACGAAGCCGGCGATGGCCGTCGGACCGAGCAGCCACGGGCTAGGCGGGTCCTTGCCTCACGGCTCCCTGTCTGAGCGAGGCAGCATGTCCCTGGGGTCGGGCGACCGCCCCGTGGACGTGCCCTTGGCCCTGAACACCATGGCTGCCCGGGTCAGCATGGCCATCATGGCCGCGAGCATGGGCTACATGTTCGCCGCGATGCAGTTGATGAGATAACGGCAACGGTTCCGGCGCCTCGTCGTGTGAAGCCTCGAGGCGCCGGGAACCACCAACAGCCTCTCAAACCATGGATCCGAGAGCGACGGTCACCTCGCCGCACATCAGGGCAGCCCCTCAGTCGTCCTTGCTCGGTGGTGGGGTGGGCCCGCTGGGCTCGGCGCTGTTTGACGGCCCCGATAGGTCGCTCAGATGGGCGTTGTGGACCCTCAGTTCGGCGGCGTCGTCGCGTTCGGCCTGGCGGTCCAGCCGCTTGGCTTCGGCGCTGTCCGAGCGCACCCAGGCCAGGGTGACCAACAGAGCCAGGATCAGGGTAGGCAGCTCGCCGATCCCCCAGGCGACGGCGCCACCGGTGCGTTGGTCGGCCAGCAGGTCCACGGCCCAGGGCAGGTGCAGGCTCTGGAAGAAGGTGGCCGCCAGCAACGTCGTGCCTGACCTCAGTGCGACGCCGAAGAAAGCATAGAACGAGATGGTGCCAAAGAGGATGACCAGCAGGAGAGGCGGTGACCACCGCTTGGGACCCGGATCGATGCCCACGAGCACCCACGCGAAGACGTAGCCGGCCAACAGAAAATGGGCCGTCATGACGACATGCCCGGTATGGGTGCGCAGCGCCAGCTCAAACAGCGGCGAGTAGTAGAACACGATCAGGCTGCCGAAGAAGATCACCGACGCGACGATCGGGTTGGCAAGCACCCTGAAGAATCTGGAGTGCACCAGGCCGAGGATCAGCTCGCGAGGGCCCAGGGTGCTGTCTTGCCGCGCCGTGAGTGTGCGCAGTGCCAGGGTGATCGGCGCGGCGAGCACCATCGGGATCGGAGCCACCAAGGCGACCGTCATGTGCATGACCATGTGCGCCGAGAACAGGAGACCCCCGTAGACCCCCGGCGCCCCGCTGGTGGCCCAGACGAAGATCCCCCAGCCCAGGACCCAGCCGAGGGTCCTGGGCACCGGCCAGGAGTCGCCGCGCTCGCGCATCCGCCGGACGCCAACCAGATACAGGGCCACAGCCATGATCGCCACCGACAGCCACAACCAGTCGATCCGCCAGGCGGTGAACCACCCGCTGCTCAACAACGGGCCCACAGGCGCGGGATAACCGGTCAGGGCGTATGCCGGGTCCGGGCTCGCCATGAGCATGCCCATACCCGGTGGAGCGCTACGCGACAAGGCGGCCCCCAGGGCGAACGCGGCACTCATGATGACCACCTCGATGAGGGCCAGACGCCCGAACAGCCTCCCGGCGAGCGGATCGGTGGCAATCCGGTCCACCACCCGTGCGCGCTGCTGCCAGCCGGCGATGCCGAGGGCGACCAGGGCGACGACCTTGAGGATCACCAGCACCCCATAGCCCGTCGCCAGGTTGCCGATCGAGCCGATCCGGATCCAGGCGTTGACCACCCCGGACACCGCGACGGCGACGAAGCACCACCCGGCGAGGGTCGAGTATCGCCGGACACTGACCGCGAGCCCGGTGCCCAGCAGCGGGCGCAGCATGGCCAGCGCGAGCAGGCCCCCGACCCACAGGACGGCCGAAACCAGATGGAGGCCAAGGGAGTTCACGGCCAG
>PKWT01000033.1:3485-3633 GCA_003132125.1 Micrococcales bacterium
GAAAGGTCGGCGAACGAGAAAGCCAGTCCGACGAGCCCGGCCACCACCCAGACGACCCCGGAGACGCAGGCGTAACGAGCAGCGGTGATCCGACGGGAGGTGTTGCGTGCCTCCGGGATGATCGTCGCCGCCATCACGAGCAGCCCAA
>PKWT01000237.1:0-4996 GCA_003132125.1 Micrococcales bacterium
CCGGTCACGCGCTGGACGCCGCGGGCACTGCCGCCGTCGACGTGACCTACGAGGGCGCTGGCGGCGTCGAGTACCTCGCCACCCACCTGCGCAACGCGCGAGTCGGCAACCCCAACACCATCACGGTCTCAGCAGGCGACACCGTCGGCGCCTCGCCGCTGCTGTCCGCTGCGTTCCACGACGAGCCCACGATCGAGGCGATGAACGCTCTCGGCCTTGAGGTGTCGGCACTCGGCAACCACGAGTTCGACGAGGGTTACCAGGAGCTCCTGCGCTTGCAGAAGGGCGGCTGCCTGCCCGACGGCCCCGATGGCCTGAACAACCAGAACTCCTGCGCCGCACACACCTTCACCGGTGCGAAGTTCCACATGCTCGCGGCGAACGTCAAGTACGCGACCACAGTGCAGGCAAACGCCAGGCACCGGGACAAGGACAAGAGCAAGACGATCCTGCCGTCCTACTGGGTCAAGAACTTCAAGGGCGCCAAGATCGGCTTCATCGGCGTCACGCTCAAGGAGACTCCGAGCATTGTGACGGCTGCAGGTGTCGCGGGCCTCGAGTTCACGGACGAGGTCGCGGCGGCCAACGCCCTCGTGCCCGTGTTGCGCAGACAGGGTGTCAAGGCGATCGTTGCGCTGGTCCACCAGGGCGGCACGCCGGCACAGCAGCAGTGGGTCGGGCCAGACGTCAAGACCTACACCGTGAACCCCACCTATGACTACACCTGCGCTGGCGGCGGCAGTCTGAAGACCGACTCGGCCATCCTTCCGATCGCGGCCAACCTCGACCCGCAGATCGACCTGATCGTCTCGGGTCACACCCACGCGCCGTACGTCTGCAACGTGCCCGACCCGACGGGCCAGCAGCGGCTGGTCACCTCGGCGGCGTCCTTCGGCCGGCTCTTCACCGAGACCAACTTCACGTACGACCGTCGGACCCGGGACATCGTGCGTTCGTCCGTCACGGCCAACAACATGATCGTGACCCGGGACGTGCCCCCGGCTGCCGACGAGACCTCGATCATCAACACGTACAAGACGCTGATCGCGCCGATCGCTAACCAGGTCCTGGGCAACATCACGGCTAGCCTCACCCGCAACACAGTTGGCGAGTCCACCCTGGGTGACCTCATCGCCGACGCCCAGGTCAACGACCCGTCCGTGGTCACCGGTGGCCAGATCCCGGTCGTCGCGTTCATGAACCCAGGCGGTATCCGGGCAGACCTGACGTTCGCCAAGACCGTGGGGCCGGATCCCGCTAACCCCCTGGAGGCCAAGGATGGCATCGTCCGGTACGAAGAGGCGTTCACGGTCCAGCCGTTCAACAACTACCTGGTCTCGATGGACATGAGCGGCGCGGACATCTGGAGCCTCCTGGGGCAGCAGTGGACGGGGGGCAACACCGGCACGAACACCAAGTTCCTGCAGGTCAGTAATGGTCTGCACTACACGGTGACGGGCGCCGGCACCGCATGGATCATCAGCGGTCTCACCATCGACGGCACGCCGGTGCCGAACGACGCCACGGTGTACCGCATCGTGACGAACAACTTCCTCGCCGACGGCGGCGACAACTTCCCGGCATTCAAGAACGGCACGCCCAGGTACTTCGGAGGCCTCGACATCGACGGCTTCGCGAAGTACCTGTCAAAGATCACCGAGAACCAGCCCTACAGCCCGTTGCCGCTGGACCGCATCACCCAGCAGTAGCAACCAGCTGCCGCAACGAAAGTCGGCCGGGCACCCCGTGGTGGGGGGCCCGGCCGTTTTCGTCGAGCCGCACGCAAACACCCCGACTTTGCTCAGTTCAGACCGCTTCCGGACCCCGATTTCACCCCGATTTCGGCCTGATTTCGGCCTCAGAACCGGCCTGAACTGAGCAAAGCGGTTTGAACTGAGCAAACGGCCGCTTGGGATCAGGCGTCAGGCGTCGGCGAGCGTCTCGTCTTGCGTGGCCTCGTCTTGCGTTGTCCCGTCTTGCGATCGGGGCTCGGCGTCGGGCACGAACCGGTATCCGACGTTGCGCACGGTCCCGATCAGCACGTCGTACTCGAGCCCCAGCTTGGCCCGCAGCCGTCGCACATGGACATCGACCGTGCGCGTGCCGCCGAAGTAGTCGTATCCCCACACTTCCTGCAGCAGCTGGGCCCGGGTGAAGACCCGTCCGGGGTGCTGCGCAAGGTGCTTGATCAGCTCGAACTCCTTGTAGGTCAGGTCGAGCAGTCGTCCGCCGATCCGCGCCGAATAGCTGACCTCGTCGATGACCAGCTCGCCGGCCGTGATCTTGCCGCCCGCCTGGTCGTCGTCCACGGACAGCGCGAGCGAGCCGATGGACAGCCGCAGTCGCGCTTCGACCTCTGCCGGCCCGGCGGTGTCCAGCAGAACGTCGTCGACCCCCCACTCGGCGGTGAGTCCGGCGAGCCCTCCCTCGGTCAGGATCGCCAGCAGCGGCACCGAGACGCCGGTGGCGCGCAGCATCCGGCACAGGGACTTGGCCGCGGCCAGCTCACGACGTGCGTCCACCAGGATGACGTCGGAGGGCGGGCTGCCGACCAGGGCGGCGGGCTCGGCGGGCAGGATGCGCACCTGATGGCTGAGCAGGGCCAGCGCTGGCAGCACCTCGACGCTGGGTGCCAAGGCGTTGGTCAGCAACAACAGGTGGGCCACCCTTGGCAGAATAGGACAGTGACGGGTCGTTTGGGGTGTGAGTTCGCCTCGTGAGACCCTCGAAACGTGCAGGAGATCCCGGTATGACGAGTCCCCGCTCGGGTGCCACCCTCACCAGCGTGAACGTCACGGTCCGTTACTGGGCCTCGGCGCGAGCGGTGGCCGGGTGCGATAGCGAGTGTCTCGGCGTCCAGGTCGGCGGCGTGACTTTCGGCGGCACCCATGTCGGCGACGTCGAGGTCGGCGACGTGCTGGCGGCGGCCGCGGCCGCGCATACCGGACTCTCGGTCGTCCTTGATGTGTCGACGATCCTGCTGGACGGGCGTGCGGTGACGGCCTCCGAGCCGTTGACCGAAGGGGCCATCCTCGAGGTGCTTCCCCCGTTCGCCGGCGGGTGATGGGAAGATGCCGCACGTGACTGACGTGACGCCGGAACCGCCCGCGATGACGCGCGCGCAGAGGCGGCGGAAGCTTCTGCAGGCGAAGTATGGGACGCCGGAACCCTTTGCGGCGCCCGACTCGTCTGCCAAGCCGGACAAGTCCGCGAAGCCCAAGTCGCCCACGTTGACCCGCGCGCAGAAGCGTGCCGCGGCCAACGCTGCGGCAGCCGTCGACCCCGTTCCCGAGATGCCGCTGCAGCCCTTGGTAACGATCGCCGTCCTCGCCCTTGCCGGTCTGGTGACCATCAGCGCGTTCGCCGGGCCGGTGCTGGTTGCCGTGTCCGTCGCCCTGGCCGCCGGCGTGATGGCGTGGGGCTGGCCGGGCCTGTTGGCGTTGCCCAGTCCGCGCGGATCCACTTTCGTCCTGGCCGTCGGCTCTGCGGCGGCGATCGGGACAGTGCTGGCCACAAAGTCGGATCCGTACCTGAACTGGATGCCTGCCGCGCTCGCCTGTTCCATGCTCATCGCGTTCCTGCACCAGCTCGCGCGCAGGGACGGTCGGCCCCGACTCGTGGAGTCCATCGCCTCGACCATCACGGCGCTCGCGATCGTGGTCTCGGGTGCCAGCCTGGTGGCCCTGCCGCTTACCCCGGAAGGCGATTGGGTGGTGGCCATCTCAGCGAGCGCGATGGCAGCCTCTGCGCTGACCGACCTGGTCGGTGGCTCGCGCAGGTTGCGCGCCTGGCTGCTCCCGTTGGCGATGCTGGCCGGCGGCGCTGTCGCGATCGTTGTCGGTATCACGCTTGCCGATGTCGGTTGGGGCGCTGCGGCTCTCCTCGGTGTGCTGGCGGCCGGGATCAGTCACGCCACGCGTCGCGCCCTGGCCATGTTGCCGTCGATCAGTGCCGCCCGCTCGCAGCTGGTCAGCGCCAGCGCCTCGGTGCTGACCGGTGGTCTCGTGATCTACGTCGTGGGCCGTTACTTCCTCGGCTGATCGGGTCGCTCGCGCCGTCCTTGTATGGCCGGATCACGGTATGGCCGGATCCCGCGTATGCGCGGACGACGACTCAGTAGACCAGCGCCTGCGCGTCGTCCTGCAGGACTTCCTCGACAAACGCGGCGGACCCCCGGATCTGCACGCCCGGCAAGAGATCGGCCTCGGTGAGGTCCCGTCGCGCCGCGCACTGGGTGCACACCGTGAGGGTGCCGCCCTCGATCACCGCGTCGCGCAGTTCGGACAGCTCGGCCGCATGGGGCAGTGAGAACTCCTCGGCCCGGCCGGGGACAGCCATCCACGCGGACTCACCGGTGAGCCAGAGGCTGACCCGGGCGCCGCTGGCCAGAGCCGTGGTGGCAACGGTGAACGCCTGGGACAACTTCTCGGGGGACTCGATACCCGCAGTCAGCTTGATGATCAGTTGGCGCGATTGAGGCATGGGACAAGGCTACGATCAAGCCCGTGGTCTTCGAACTCGACGTCAATCTGCCGCCCGCCCTGGCCCCACTCGCGTGGTTGGTCGGTCGCTGGGAGGGCTCCGGGGTGGTGGGCTATCCGACCATGAAGTCGGCCCATTTCGGCCAGGAGATCATCTGCTCGCACGACGGTCGGCCCTTCCTCGAGTGGCGCAGTCACACCTGGCTGCTCAACGACGCCGGCGAAAAGGTCCACCCCCTGGCCTCCGAGCTGGGGTTCTGGCGGGTCCTCGAGGACGGCGAGATCGAGCTGCTGCTGACCCACCCGTTCGGGGTCATCGAGATGTATGCCGGCCGCCGAGACCCCACCAAGCCGTCCGTCCAGCTGCGCACCGATGGGGTGTTGCGCAGCCCCGATGCCAAGGAATACAACGCCGGCACCCGGATGTACGGGCTGAAGGACTCCCGGTTGCTCTGGGTGATGGACATGGCCGCCGTCGGCCAGAGCCTGCAGAGTCACGTCTCCGCCCAGCTTCA
>PKWT01000237.1:5053-6926 GCA_003132125.1 Micrococcales bacterium
GGCGAGCGTGGGAGTGGGAAGACCTCGCTGCTGCGGGCCTTGATGTTCGAGGAGCGCCAGGATGCCGATGCTCACAATGTGGGTCTGCCGCGGTTGCTCTATGTTCGTGGCTCCGGGGCCGAGAGTGCGTCGGATCTGCTCCGGCGGGCAGCTGAGGCTCTGGCCCAATACCAGGGCGAGCAGCTGGCAACGGGGCTGCCGGGCACGTCGAGCGGGCTGATCGCCGAGCTCGGCGAACGCGCAAGGAGGGACTCCGTGCTCATGGTCCTGGACGATGCTCCCGCGACTGCGGGCAATGCTCTGTTCGGCNNGCCCGCTCCCGGCGGACGCCTCGATGGAGATCCTGCGGCGTCGGATGGGCGAGGCGCCCGAACGGCTGCTGGGGGAGGCGGCTGCGATCGGCGGCGGCAACCCGCGCCGGCTCCTTGACGTCGCCCGCGAGTTCGACGGGGACTACTCGAAATGGTCCGAGTTCGCCTCGGCCGCCGCCGAAAGGGAGAGAGCCCTGGCCGCCCTGGGCAGACCGGCACACATGCTCGCGGCCGAGCTCGAGTCGTTGGGTGGGGCCAGTGCCTCCGACGACCGACTGCTCAACGCGATGGGGTGGACCCGGCCCAGGGTGGTCCAGGTTCTCGCCGAGATGGAGGCGGCCGGCCTGGTCACGTCGAGCAGCCTGAAGAGTGGACAGGGCAGGCCCAAGAAGGTCTACAAGGTGGTATCGGCGGGGCAGTTCCTCCAGCGCCGCGCCCAGGCCGAGACCCAGGCCAAGGGGCCGACGTCATGAGCCGCGAGTCACTGGCAAAGCTGCAGGAGGCCCACGCGTTCAACCCGGCGCCTTTGCGGGGTGAGCTCCACGAGCTCCACGTCCCGTTCGACGAGATGACCGGCGGTCACGGGTGTGAGCAGTCGCTGACCGATGCGCTGCGCCGCGGCCAACGGGTGGCCCTGGTGGGCATCAGCGGATCCGGCAAGTCGAGCATCACCCAGAACGTGCTCGGGCCGCTGGTCGAGGGCCTGGCCCCGCTGCCGATCACCGTGGCAATCGAGCGACCCGAGATCGCCCAGGACCCGGCCGAGTTCGCCGGGCACCTGGTGCAGCTCGTGGAGCAGTGGGTGGTCAACGCCCTGCCCAAGCAGGCCGGCCGCGGGCGTGAGATCACGACAGCGCACGGGTCACCGGGTCGGGTCAGCAGGCAGCGGTTCAGCGTTGCGCCGCAATGGCTTTCGGCAAAGGTGGAGCTGGCCTACGAGCTGCAGCAGGCGAGCGCCCAGACGCCGCTCAGCAGCAGCCAACGGATGGACCAGGCCCGCCAGCTGCTCGACCTGATCCGGTCAGAGGGTCTGCAACCGGTCCTGGTCCTGGACGACACGGACAAGTGGCTCAACACGACATGGCAGCCGGATGCCGCCACGGTGAGGGCCGCGTTCTTCGGACGGGTGGTCCGGGTCCTGGCCGAGGAGCTGGCGACGGCGGCGGTGCTGGCCGTGCACCCGGCATACCTCGAGGACGACGAATACCGTTCTGCCGCAGTGTTTCTCGACACCACCATCCACGTGCCCAAGATCCCCGGAGCCGCCGCCGTCGGGCAGATCCTCGGCCGACNNGCCCTGGCCGAGCTCTTCGAGCACTACTCGAGGCACAAGCCGGATATGCGCAAGCACGTCCTGCTGACCGCACACGCTGCGCTGGCGATCGCCTGCGACGACAACGCGGACCAGATCCACGCTCGTCACATCACCGTCGCCATCACCGAAGCCAACGAAGGCTGAGACGTAGGGAATGAGCACCTTGGACACCCAGCTCCGGCTCCGGCTCGGTGCCAGCGGTCCGGCCTCGCCCAGGCTTCGGGTTGTCTGGGCAGCGCTGCTGGCA
>PKWT01000444.1 GCA_003132125.1 Micrococcales bacterium
ACCGCCGGCACCAGCTACTCGATGCGTGACACGGTAGGCAACTACACCACGGACCTGAACGGGTCGACCTCCAGCACAGCTGCCGGCACGACGTTCACCGATGCCAACGACATCTGGGGCAACGGCACGGTCAGTGACCGGGCCTCGGCCGGCGTCGACGCCCATTACGGGGCGGAGAAGACGTTCGACTACTACAAGAACATCCAGGGCCGCAACGGCATCTGGAACAACGGGGTCGGCGCCCGTTCGCGGGTGCACTACGGCACCAACTACGTCAACGCGTTCTGGGACGGCACCCAGATGACCTATGGCGATGGAGCAAGCAACACCCATCCGTTGGTCGAGCTCGACGTGGCCGGTCACGAGATGTCCCACGGCGTCACGGAGAACACCGCGGCGTTGGTCTACACCGGTGACGCCGGAGGCCTGAACGAGGCAACCTCGGACATCTTCGGCACCGCGGTGGAGTGGTACGCCAACAACGCCTCCGACACCCCGGACTACCTGATCGGTGAAGAGATCAACATCAACGGCAACGGAACCCCGCTGCGCTACATGGACCAGCCATCCAAGGACGGGGCATCCAAGGACTGCTGGTCCTCGACGTTGGGCAGTCTTGACCCGCACTACTCCTCAGGGCCGCTGAACCACTGGTTCTACCTGGCCTCCGAGGGCTCCGGCGCCAAGGTCATCAACGGCGTCTCGTACAACAGCCCGACCTGCAACGCCTCGACCGTGACCGGCATCGGTCGCGCCGCGGCCGAGAAGATCTGGTACCGCACCCTGTCGACGTACCTCACGTCGAACAGCAACTACGCGGCGGCACGCACGGGAGCTGTCAAGGCCGCCAAGGACCTGTATGGCGTCGGGTCGGCGCAGTGTGCAGGCATCGTGGCGTCCTTCGCGGCGATCTCAGCGCCAGTCGGCACCGAGACCTGCGAAACCACTCCGCCGCCCACCGGGAACCTGCTGCTCAATCCCGGCTTCGAGTCCGGCGCAGTCAACTGGACCGGCAGCGCCGGTCCGATCACCACTGACACCGGTCGTCCGTCGCATACGGGTACCTGGAAGATGTGGCTCGGTGGCAACGGCGCCACCACTACGGAGACAGAGTCGCAGTCCGTGACCATCCCGTCCGCCGCGGCCGCGCCGGCGTTGTCGTACTGGATCCGCACGGATACTGCCGAGTCCGGCACCACGGCGTACGACACGATGAAGGTCCAGGTCGTCTCCGGTTCCACCACGACCACCTTGGTGACGTACTCCAACGTGGGCACCAGTGCCACGTACTCGCAGAAGTCGTTCAGCCTGGCGGCATACAAAGGCCTGACGATCACCGTGAAGTTCCTGATGAGCGAGGACTCCTCGCTCCAGACGAGCTTCGTGGTCGACGACACCGCAGTCACGACCGGCTGAGCTGGGAAGGCCTCATCTCGGAGGCCGGTCGTCAACCAGGTGGTTGGCGACCGGCCTTCACTGTCCAGGGTTCTGACGGATCCGGGGATCAGGCGGGCGTGCACATGCCGGATGCGGACCGGCCGCCGTTGAGGTCGTTGACCAGCTCGTTGAAGACCGGGCCGGCGGCACCGACCTGGGGGTCTTCCACCCTGACCGGTCCTCCAGCAGGCGACAGCACCATGGTGACCAGGTCGTCGGGGAAGGCGGCGGTGGTCTTGCCGGGGGTGGTGTGAGCCCACGACACCTGGGACGCGGCGGTCGTCAGCCGTTTGGCCGCCTCGGGGGTGAGCCGGCACTGCCGCGGCGCCTTTCCTTTCTGGGTGACCGACACGAGCCCGTCGCTGGTGACGACCAGCACGTCATGGAAGCCGGCGACGCCGCCGACTCGGGTGATGGTCAGCGGGAAGACTGACGGTTGGGACGAGCTGTTGGCTGGGCTGTCGGACGGGTTGTTGGACGGGCTCTGAGAGCCGCAGGCGGTCATTGCCGCCGCCGTGGCAGTGCAGCAGATGACGCGCAACAGTTGTCGCATTGGTTAACCTCCACCGATCGGACGACTCCAGCCTGCGATCGGTTCCATCCGCGAGATGGCTCACGTGAGATTGGTCCCATCGTCAGCACCCCGAGGCATTCACCCTGGATGGCCGCGGGCTACGCTCCGCTGGGACGTTCCCTTACTGGATGATGAGGATGAACTCGTGGATCTATTTGAATACCAGGCGCGCGACATGTTCGAAGCGCACGGTGTGCCGGTGCTTGCTGGCACAGTCGCCGAGACCGTGGAAGAAGCCCGCGCAGCGGCGGAGACGATCGGCGCCCACAGCGGCGGAGTGGTCGTCGTCAAGGCGCAGGTCAAGGTCGGTGGCCGAGGCAAGGCCGGTGGAGTCAAGGTCGCCAAGTCCGTCGACGACGCGGCTGAGGCCGCCCGACAGATTCTCGGCATGGACATCAAGGGCCACACGGTCCACAAGGTGATGATCGCCGCCGGCGCGCAGATCGCGGAGGAGTACTACTTCTCCATCCTGCTCGACCGCGCCAACCGCTCCTACCTCGCGATGGCCAGCAAGGAGGGTGGGGTGGAGATCGAGGTGCTCGCCGTCGAGCGTCCCGAGGCACTCGCCCGTATCCCCGTCGACCCGATCGTGGGGATCGATGCAGCCAAAGCCAAAGAGATCGTCGACGCGGCCAACTTCGACGAGGACGTCAAGGGCCAGATCGCCGAGGCCATGCAGAAGCTGTGGACCGTCTACCGGGACGAGGATGCGACGCTGGTCGAGGTCAACCCGCTGGTCAAGACCACCGACGGCAGGATCGTCGCCCTTGACGGCAAGGTGACCCTCGATGACAACGCCGGCTTCCGTCACCCCGACCACGAGGCGCTCGAGGACAAGGCTTCCGCCGACCCGCTCGAGGCCGCAGCCAAGGCTAAGGACCTGAACTACGTCCGGCTCGACGGGTCCGTGGGCATCATCGGCAACGGAGCGGGCCTGGTCATGTCGACACTGGATGTCGTCGCCTACGCCGGCGAGGAGTTCGGAGCAGCCGGCCAGCACCCCCTGCCCGCAAACTTCCTTGACATCGGCGGCGGTGCGTCGGCTCAGGTCATGATCGACGGCCTGCACATCATCCTGAACGACCAGAACGTCAAGTCGGTGTTGGTCAACGTCTTCGGCGGCATCACCGCCTGTGACCACGTGGCCAACGGCATCGTCGGTGCCCTCAAAGTCCTCGGCGCCGAGGCCACCAAGCCGCTCGTCGTCCGACTGGACGGCAACAAGGTCGACGAGGGTCGCCGCATCCTCGCCGAGTTCGGGCACCCTCTGGTGACCGTGGAAGAGACCATGGACGGTGCGGCCCGCAAGGCCGCCGAGCTGGCTTCGGCCGCCAACACGAACTGAAAGGCGGCAACCAACCGTGGCAATTTTTCTTAACGCTGACTCCAAGGTCATCGTCCAGGGCATGACCGGCTCCGAGGGCAAGAAACACACCCAGCTGATGCTGGCCTCGGGCACCAACATCGTGGGCGGCGTGACCCCCGGCAAGGGTGGCCAGAAGGTCGAGTTCGACTCAGGCGTCTCCGTGCCGGTCTTCGGGTCCGTTGCTGAGGCCATCGAGGCGACCGGCGCCAATGTGACCGTCGTCTTCGTCCCGGCCAAGTTCACCAAGGCCGCGGTGATCGAGGCCATCGACGCCAAGATCCCGCTCGCCGTCGTCATCACCGAGGGCGTCGCGGTCAAGGACAGTGCGGAGTTCTGGACCTACGCGCTGCAGGCCGGCACCACGCGCATCATCGGCCCGAACTGCCCCGGAGTGATCAGCCCCGGAGCCTCCAACGCCGGCATCATCCCGGCCGACATCGCCGGCCCCGGTCGCATCGGCCTGGTCTCCAAGTCGGGCACCTTGACCTACCAGATGATGTACGAGCTGCGGGACATCGGATTCTCAACGGCCGTGGGCATCGGCGGCGACCCGATCATCGGGACCACGCACATCGACTGCCTCGAGGCGTTTGAGAACGACCCCGACACGGACGCGATCGTCATGATCGGCGAGATCGGCGGGGACGCCGAGGAGCGTGCCGCGGCATACATCAAGGACCATGTCACCAAGCCGGTCGTCGGCTACGTCGCGGGCTTCACGGCCCCCGAGGGCAAGACCATGGGCCATGCTGGCGCGATCGTGTCCGGTTCGTCGGGTACGGCTGCAGCCAAGAAGGAGGCCCTCGAGGCCGCCGGTGTCAAGGTCGGCAAGACGCCGTCTGCGACCGCCTCGCTCATGCGCGAGATCATGAAGAACCTGGGCTGACATACCCACAGCACGTCTGACTGGCCGGTCACCTCGCTGAGGTGGCCGGTCACGTCTTTGCCTCCGCCAGTCCGTGAGAGGGCAGCATTGGACCCAGATCGGGCGCAATCTCGTCGTCGTCGGCGCGCCCTGTCCCACCTCGTGGTTGTCGACCGCGACCATGGAGACCTCATGAGTCAGCTTCTTCGCGATCGTCGCGTCACCGCCACACGCTTGCCCTCGGATGCGCTGACCGGCGGGCCTCTGAGGTGGCGCTCGATGGTCGCCGGGGGCTCGGCAGCGGTGGTGTCGATGCTCACCATCGCCCTGCCTGCGCTGCTGGTCTGGGTCGCCAGCGCCGAGAGCACCGTGGAGTGGACTCGAGCCTTATCCGTCGGCTCCAACATCTGGCTTCTGGCCAACGGAGTTCCGTTGGGGAGTGGGCAGGCCACGATCTCACTGATGCCGTGGCTGTTGACCGCCATCCCGCTCGGGGTCGCGATCATCGCCGTGCGCCGGGTTCTCGTGCAGCTCGACGACGAGAAGCCGCGCAGGTTCGAGACCCGGGGTGGCCCGGGTCGCGACGTTGCCAACATGGCTGTGGCCTTCGTTGCCTCGTATGCCGCGGTAGGGCTGCTCGTCGCCCTGGCCACCTCCGGCCATCCCCTCCATGCATCGGCCTTGGGCTCGGTTCTGGGTACGGCCGTCATCGGCGCGATGGCTGTGCTGGCCGCCGTGGCCCTGGAGCTCAGGGGTGACATCGGTTCGGTTGCGCCCGGTCTGAGCCGCGTGCTGAAGGCCCGGCTGCCAGTCAACCTGCGCCGGGCCATCCGTCCCGGGCTGGTTGGCGCGTTCGCCGTCTTCGGCGCGGGACTGGTCCTGACCCTCGGCGTGATCGTGGCGCACCGGGACCGGATCGGCCAGCTCTACGACACTCTGGGCGGTGATCCTGTCGGCATCAGCGTGCTCACTCTCGGCCAGCTCCTGGCCCTGCCCAATGTCGCGCTCTGGGCCGCGTCCTGGATGGCGGGGCCCGGTTTCGTCTTCGGCCAGGGCACATCCATCACGTGGTCGCACTCCCACCTTGGTCTGCTTCCCCTGATCCCCGGCCTGGGCGCCCTGCCGGACCCAGGCACGCTGCCCGCCGGTCTGTGGCTCGTTGTCCTTGTCCCCGTGGCAGCCGGGGTCCTTGTCGGCTGGCGAGCCGTACGCTCGGTCGCTCGGCTCTCCTCGTGGCAGGTCAAGGCCCGAGTCGCGGCAGCGGCCTGCGTGGTGGCCGCTCTGACGCTGACGTTGGCGAGCGCGCTCGCTGGTGGTTCGCTGGGCGCCGCCCGGCTCAGCGTCGTCGGAGCGCCGTCGTTGGTGTTCGGAGCGGCCGTCTTCGGGGAGCTGCTGCTCGGGGCTGCGGTCGCGGTCTTGGTCAGCCATCTGCGCGCAGCACGGCGCTGAGCNNCTTGGGAGCAACAAGCCGGGGATGGGATGTCAGCCGTTGGCGCCGGGCAAGCCGCCGAGGAACGACTCGAGCCCGCCGTAGAAATGCGACTTGCACTCCGCGACCGCGATCGCAGTGTTGGCCCCTTTGGTGCAGTCCTGAAGCCTCTTGGCCGGGCCATAGACCAGATATGGCAGCGCCACCATCAGGGCAAGGACACACACCATGACGAGGCCGAGGGCGCTCCACACGATGCCGCGGGTCGGTGCCCCGCCCCTGGACATGGCCCGCATCGCCCGAACCGACTCGACTCCGGACCACGCAAGCGGGATGACGGCGACCGCGGTGTACGGCAACGGGGTGCTGGATGCGACCAGACCCACGAGCATCAGCAGCGCCGACCGTCGCGCATGCGCCATCCCCGGTGGGAGGACGCGTGGCGTGCGGGCCGAGGCCAAGGGACGCTCCAGGTATGGACTGGTGGGGTGAGAGGACGAGGTCGTCCGATATCGTCTCCCATCGTGACAACTACGCCGGACACCGGGTCGAATGCCGGCTCGATCGTGGTTCTCGTATCGGGCAGCGGCACCAACTTGCAGGCACTCATCGATGCCACGGCCGATCCGGCGTACGGGGTGCGGATCGCGGCGGTTGGCGCCGATCGCGACGACATCGAGGCGCTGTCCCGCGCGCGTCGGGCACAGATTCCCACCTTCGTATGCCGGGTCGCCGACTTCGCGACCCGCGCGGAATGGGACTTCGCTCTCACGTCGCAGGTGGCGGCGTACAGCCCCAGCCTGGTGGTCCTGGCCGGCTTCATGAAGCTCACCGGCGAGGCGTTCCTTGGCCAGTTCGGCGGACGCACCGTCAACACCCACCCGGCCCTGTTGCCGTCGTTCCCCGGGATGCGTGCTCCCGAGGAAGCCCTTGACTACGGTGTGAAGGTGACCGGCTGCACCCTGTTCGTCGTCGACTCTGGGGTCGACACCGGTCCGGTCGTGGCCCAGAGCGCCGTCGGTGTGGACGACGACGACACCGTCCAGACCCTGCACGAACGCATCAAGACCGCCGAGCGCCGGATGCTCGTCGACTACGTGGGCCGGATGGTCCGCGAGGGTTTCACCGTCACCGAGCGAAAGGTCACCATCCCGTGAGCGACTCAAAGGCACTCGGCAAGCGCGCCGTCCACCGGGCGCTCATCTCCGTCTATGACAAGACGGGGCTGGAGGTCCTGGCGCAGGGGCTGCACGATGCCGGGGTCACCCTGGTGTCCACCGGTTCGACCGCCTCGCGCATCGCCGACGCCGGCATCCCCGTGACCAGGGTCGAGGACCTCACCGGATTCCCCGAGTGCCTTGACGGCCGGGTCAAGACCCTGCATCCCACGATCCACGCCGGGATCCTGGCCGACACCCGCAACCCCGACCACATGGCTCAGCTGGCCGATCTCGGCATCGAGCCGTTCGACCTGGTCGTGTCCAACCTCTACCCGTTCACCGACACCGTCGGCTCGGGCGCCTCGCAGGACGAGTGCATCGAGCAGATCGACATCGGTGGACCGTCCATGGTGCGGGCAGCGGCCAAGAACCACGCGAGCGTCGCGATCGTGACCAGTCCTGCCGAGTATGCCTCCGTGCTGGTTGCCGTTCGTGGTGGTGGCTTCACCCTTTCCCAGCGCAAGACCCTCGCGGCTGAAGCATTCGTGCACACGGCCAACTACGACTTCGCGGTCGCCAGCTGGATGGGCAACGTCCTCGCCGACACCAGCGACGGCACCGGCTTCCCGGAATGGGTCGGCGCCACGTGGAACCGGGCGACCGTCCTTCGCTACGGCGAGAACCCGCACCAGAAGGCCGCCCTCTATGCCCACTGGCGCCCCGGTATCGCCACTGCCGACCAGCTTCACGGCAAGGAGATGTCCTACAACAACTTCATCGATGCCGATGCCGCCCAGCGCGCGGCCTACGACCACGCCGAGCCGGCCGTCGCCGTCATCAAGCATGCCAACCCTTGCGGTGTCGCGATCGGCGCCGACATCGCACAGGCCTACGACCGCGCCCACGCGTGCGACCCGGTGTCGGCGTTCGGTGGCGTCATCGCAACCAACCGTCCCGTTACGGCGGCGATGGCCGAACGGGTTGCCGAGGTGTTCACCGAGGTTGTCATCGCTCCGGACTTTGAGCCCGAGGCGCTGGAGATCCTGAAGCGCAAGAAGGCGATTCGTCTGCTGAGACTGCCCGAGGGCATGGAGCGCGGCGCCGAACAGATCGACTTCCGTGCCGTCAGCGGTGGGGTCCTGATGCAGACGCGAGACAGGATCGACGCGGTTGTCGAGGGTGGTGGCGGCGATGACCCGTCGCTCTGGACGCTCGTGAGCGGCGACGCCGCGGACGCCGCACAGCTGGCAGACCTGGCATTTGCTTGGCGGGCGATTCGCGCCGTCAAGTCCAACGCCATCCTGCTCGCCAAGGACGGTGCCAGTGTCGGCGTGGGCATGGGCCAGGTCAACAGGGTGGACGCCTGCCACCTGGCGGTCACCCGCGCGGGTGCCGACCGCGCGGCCGGCTCGGTGGCAGCCTCGGATGCGTTCTTCCCGTTCGCCGATGGACTTCAGATCTTGCTGGACGCCGGCATACGGGCCGTGGTCGCCCCCGGTGGCTCGATGCGCGACGCAGAGGTGATCGAGGCTGCCACGGCAGCCGGCGTGACCATGTACTTCACCGGGACCCGCCACTTCGCCCACTGAGCCAATAAGCGCGGAGCCAATAAGCGCGGAGCCAGCTAGCGCGCCGCCGCGCACACGGGGTGGCTGAAGGTGACCAGGTCGCCGGGCGAGACGAGGTGGGCTACGGACAGACACGTCTGCTGACCGCTCGGCAGCCCATGCAGCGCAACCCATGGGGCAGCGTTGGGGCTGGCGACGTAGTTGACGATCGCCCTTGCCTTGGTGGCGTCCGCTCCTTCGTAGATCACCGTGGCAACGACGTCGGGGCGGATCGGCATGGCCCAGGACACGATCAGCTCACCCCTGTCGGGGCCTTGGGCCACGACAGCATTCCTGGGGGTGTACCTGGCGGCGGCCTGTGCTGCCGTCGCCGTCGGATGGCGCGGTGACATCTGATCGGGATCGGTCGAGGACTGGGCAAGTCTCCATGCGGTGGATACAGCCAGCAGGGCGGCGAGCGCGCCACAGAGGACGAGGAACCGGTGTCTGGAGCTGACCGGGGTCTCCGGCGTGGGCTCAGGCGCGCGAGGAGCCGACGCAACGGCGGTAAGCCCCTGCCCCAGCTCGGTCAGGGAGGCGCCGAGCTCGACAGCGGAGGCGGGACGGTCGTCCGGCTCGGCGGCCATGCACCTACGCAGGAGCCGCTCCAGCTCGGGAGGCACCCCGGGCCGTGTGATGGCCGGAAGGTCGTTGCGCAGGATGCGGGAGACCAGAGGGGCAAGGCCCGTGCGTGCCTCCTTCGCGAACGGCGCTTGTCCCGCCAACAACGTGTAGAGGGTGGAACCGAGCGAGTAGATGTCCGACGCAGTGGTCGCGGCCCTGCCCTCGAGGATCTCGGGTGCGGCGTGGACGACCGTATAGGCGGCGGTCTCTGTCGCGACACTGCCGGTGTCATCCACATTGAGCACCCTGGCGATCCCGAAGTCGGCCAACGCGGGCTCGCCGTAGGCCGTGAGCAGCACGTTGTGTGGCTTGACGTCGCGGTGCAGGACACCCGCTTCGTGCGCCGCCTGCAATGCGCTGCACAGGCGAGCTCCGATCGAGACGACCTCGGAGACCGGCAAGGGGCCCTGCGCGGCAACCTTGCGGGCCAGTGACCCACCCGAGCAGTACTCCATGGCCAGCCACGGACGGTGGCCCCGCGTCGTCCCTGCCCCGTAGACCGTCACGATGTTCGGGTGTGAGGAGACCCTGCCGGTGGCCAGGCACTCGGCGCGAAAGCTCCGCAGCTGACGGTCGCTGAGGGAGTCCGAGCGCAAGACCTTGAGGGCGACGGTCCGATCGAAGCGGATGTCGCGGGCCCGGTAGACGGTGGCAAAGCCACCTTGGTCGATCCGTTCCAGATCCTCGTAGCCTTCCGGGCCGTCGTGGTCAACGGATGTCTTCGCGTTCACTCCGTTGACCACCACTGAAAGGCCCACCCCTCGTATGCCGTTATCACCGTCTGCCGTTCCCTTGCCCGTTCGGCGGAGCGACACGTGTCCGACGGAGCGAGACCTGCCTCCCAGCTCGCTCCCTGCTGCTGCAGTTTTTCATGCCCTGGGGTCGCGTGGGTGGCGTCGAGCCTGCCTGTGGAAAGAGTCGAGCGTGCCTGTGGAAAGATTCGCGTCATGACTGCTCAGACCCTGGACGGCAAAGCGACTCTGGCGACCATCAAGGAAGAGCTCAAGGGTCGTATTGCGGCGCTGGCCGAGCTCGGCATCGTCCCCGGTCTCGGGACCGTGCGGGTCGGCGAGGACCCGGGCACCAAGTGGTATGTCAATGCGAAGCACAGGGACTGTGCCGAGGTCGGCATCGCGAGTATTCGTCATGACCTCCCGACCGGCGCCACCCAGTCCGAGGTCGAGGCCATCATCGACCTGCTCAACGCCGACCCTGCCTGTACCGGATACCTCGTGCAGCAGCCGACAGGGCTCGACGAGTTCGCCCTGCTCTCCAGGGTGGACCCGAGCAAGGACGTCGACGGGCTGCACCCGTACAACCTGGGGTGCCTTGTCCTCCGGCAGGCCGCGCCCTTGCCGTGCACCCCCGTGGGCATCATCGAGCTGCTGCGCCGCTATAACGTCCCGATCGCAGGGGCCCATGTCGTGGTCGTCGGGCGTGGCCTCACGGTGGGTCGACCGCTCGGCCTGCTGCTGACCAGGCGCAGCGAGAACGCCACGGTCACCTTGTGCCACACCGGAACCCGGCATCTGGCGCAGCACGTGTCGCAGGCGGACATCGTCGTCGCCGCAGCAGGGTTTCCTGGCATCATCACGGCGGACATGGTCAAGCCGGGCGCTGCGGTCGTCGACGTGGGCGTCAGCCGCGAGGTGGGCGATGACGGGAAGTCGCACGTGGTGGGCGACGTCCACCCTGACGTGGCTGACGTCGCCGGATGGCTCACCCCTAACCCCGGCGGTGTCGGGCCGATGACCCGCGCCATGTTGCTGATGAACGTCGTCGAGGCTGCCGAGCGTATGGCTCGTTCATGACTTCTGCCCGCGTGACCTCTGCCCGCTTCGGCGCGTTGTGGTTGGTCGCGGTGGCACTCATGGCTGGTGTCGGGTTGATGGGCTTCGGCCATGTTCGCCCGGGCGGGTTCGTGGTCGCCGGCACCTTGGTCGCCGCGGCGGCGCTGAGGCTGATGCTGCCTCGAGGACCGGCGGGCGGGCTGGTCGTGCGTTCCCGCCTTGCCGACGTGGCGTTCCTCCTGGGCATGGGCCTTGGGCTGTTCGTCATCGTCAGCGCCCTGGATCTGCGGTCGAGACGCTGAGGATCCTGAGGCGCTGAGGATCCTGAGGCGCTGAGCCGGGCCGACGACGCACGGCAATGCCCGCCAGCACACGGTGCTGACGGGCAGTTGCCTTCGACGAGTTGGCGGCTGGGCTACTTGATCAGGCCAAGACCCCTGACGGCGTCGCGCTCTTCGGCCAGCTCGGCCACTGAAGCGTCGATCCGCGCGCGGGAGAAGTCGTCGATCTCCAGACCCTGGACGATCTCGTAGCTGCCGTCCTTGGTGGTCACCGGGAAGGATGAGATCAGGCCCTCGGGGACACCGTAGGAACCATCGGACACGACTGCCATGGAGAGCCAGTCGCCGTCAGCGGAGGCACCCAGCCAGTCACGGGCGTTGTCGACGGTCGCGGACGCAGCCGACGCGGCAGAGGAGGAACCGCGGGCCGCGATGATGGCGGCGCCGCGCTTCTGGATGGTCGGGATGAAGTCACTCTCCAGCCATGCCTGGTCGTTGACCAGCTGCGCGGCGTTCTGCCCGTTGACCTCGGCGTGGAAGATGTCCGGGTACTGCGTCGCTGAGTGGTTGCCCCAGATCGTCATCTTGCGGATGTCGTTGACGCTGACGCCGGTCTTGGCGGCCAGCTGTGCGAGTGCACGGTTGTGGTCGAGGCGGGTCAGTGCCGAGAAGCGCTCGCGGGGGATGTCCGGCGCGTTGCTCATCGCGATGAGGGCGTTGGTGTTTGCCGGGTTGCCGGTCACGGTGATGCGGACGTCATCGGCAGCGTGGTCGTTGAGGGCCTTTCCCTGGCCGGTGAAGATGGCACCGTTGACCGAGAGCAGGTCGCTGCGCTCCATGCCTGGGCCGCGCGGACGCGCGCCGACGAGCAGTGCGAGGTTGACGCCTTCGAACATCGTGTTCGGGTCGTCGCCGATCTGGACACCAGCCAGCGTCGGGAAGGCGCAGTCGTCGAGCTCCATGACGACGCCCTCGAGAGCCTTCAGCGCCGGCGTGATCTCGAGCAGCCGCAGCTCCACGGGAGTGTCAGGGCCGAACAGCTTGCCGCTGGCGATGTGGAAGAGCAGGCTGTAGCCGATCTGGCCTGCAGCGCCGGTGACGGCGACCTTGATGGGAGTTGTGCTCACGTTGTGCCCTTCGGCTGGCGCCCCTTCGGGCGAGGTGGATGAGTTCCTCGTCGACGTTAGCAGCGCCCCCCACAACGCTTGACAGGTGTCCGAGGCGGAAGCCCCGAATGCAAAGTATCTTGATGTCAAGGTAATCTTGGGCCAGTTCAGTTGTGACCGTGAAGACAGCCAGCCGCAGAACGAGGAGCCACACGCATGAGCAAGATCAAGGTCAAGAACCCCGTCGTCGAGCTCGACGGTGACGAGATGACGCGTATCATCTGGCAGTTCATCAAGGACCGCCTGATCCACCCGTACCTGGACATCGACCTCAAGTACTACGACCTGTCGATCCAGAAGCGCGACGAGACGGACGACCAGATCACGATCGACGCGGCGAACGCCATCAAGAAGTACGGCGTCGGGGTCAAGTGCGCGACCATCACCCCCGACGAGGCCCGGGTCAAGGAGTTCGGACTGAAGAAGATGTGGCCCTCGCCCAACGGCACGGTCCGCAACATTCTCGGCGGCACCATCTTCCGTGAGCCCATCGTGATCAGCAACATCCCGCGCCTGGTGCCGGGCTGGACCAAGCCGATCATCATCGGCCGTCACGCCTTCGGCGACCAGTACAAGGCCACCAACTTCAAGGTTCCCGGCGCGGGCAAGGTCACGATCTCGTGGCACCCGACGGACACGTCCGCCTATGAGCCGATCGAGATGGAGGTCGTGGACATCCCGGCCGAAGGCGGTGTGGTCATGGGAATGTACAACTTCAACAAGTCCATCGAGGACTTCGCCCGGGCGTCGCTGACCTACGGCCTGGAGCGCAAGTACCCGGTCTATCTCTCGACCAAGAACACCATCCTCAAGGCTTATGACGGCGCCTTCAAGGACATCTTCCAGGCAGTGTTCGACTCCGAGTTCAAGGATGCGTACGACGCCGCCGGTCTCACCTACGAGCACCGCCTGATCGACGACATGGTGGCGGCATGCATGAAGTGGGAGGGCGGCTACGTCTGGGCCTGTAAGAACTACGACGGTGACGTGCAGTCCGACACCGTGGCTCAGGGCTACGGCTCGCTCGGCCTGATGACGTCGGTGCTGATGACCCCGGACGGCAAGACCGTCGAGGCCGAGGCTGCGCATGGCACCGTGACCAGGCACTTCCGCCAGCACCAGCAGGGCAAGCCGACCTCCACCAACCCGATCGCCTCGATCTACGCGTGGACCGGTGGCCTCAAGCACCGCGGCAAGCTCGACGGCACCCCCGAGGTGACGGCCTTCGCCGAGACCCTCGAGCGCGTGTGCGTCCAGACCGTCGAAGAGGGCAAGATGACAAAGGACCTCGCGCTGTTGGTGGGCCCGGATCAGGCCTTCCTGACCACCGAGGAGTTCCTGGCCGCGATCGACGAGAACCTCGCCGCGGCCCAGGCCTGACCCCAGCTGCTGGCCTGGCGGCGCGGAATACCGATGGGGTATTCCGCGCCGCTTTCTCGTAACTAGCACCTGTGAACTAGATGTAACTAGTACTTTTGGCGTAGAAAACTAAGC
>PKWT01000292.1:0-630 GCA_003132125.1 Micrococcales bacterium
CCGCCGTTCTGTTCCCACGTGGGAACGCCTTGGTCTGACCCTAGTGTCGGTGGGTTGTTCCCAAGATGTTCCCATGAGCGGAAACAAGAAGGGCCCCCGACCTGTTCTCGCAGGTCAGAGGCCTTCTTCTGAAGTGTCCGGAGGGGGACTTGAACCCCCACGCCCGTTAGGGCACTAGCACCTCAAGCTAGCGCGTCTGCCATTCCGCCACCCGGACAGGGTGATGTGCAGGTGCTTGTGAGAGCACCGGCAACGAGGGGGAACGATAGCACGCAGGACGACCCCTATCCGAACCCGCCAACTAGGGTGAGGCGCATGACGGACACGCTGACTCCCGAGGCCGAAGCCGTCCGAATCTGCCGCGATCTCATCCGGATCGACTCGAGCAACTATGGCGACGGTTCTGGCCCCGGCGAGCGGGCGTGCGCGGAGTACGTCATGGGTGAGCTCACCGAGGTCGGGCTTGACCCCCTGTATGTCGAGAGCGCCCCGGGCCGCGCCAATATCCTCGTCCGCATCGAGGGGTCGGATCGAGGTCGCCCGGGGCTCGCCGTTCATGGACACCTCGACGTCGTGCCGGCCAACGCCGCTGACTGGCGAGTGGATCCCTTTGCGGCCGAGGTCCGGGAC
>PKWT01000292.1:635-2655 GCA_003132125.1 Micrococcales bacterium
GGCATCAAGCCTCCACGCGACCTCGTGGTCGCGTTCTTCGCCGATGAGGAGGCCGGGGGAGTGCTCGGCAGCCACTGGGTCGTGGACAACCACCCGGAGGTGTTCGAGGGTGTCAGCGAGGCGGTCAGCGAGGTCGGTGGGTTCAGCGTCACCGTCCCGGCCAAGAACACCGGCGAGCCCACCCGCGCATACCTGCTGCAGACCGCGGAGAAGGGGCTCGCGTGGCTGCGGCTTACTGCCCACGGCCGGGCGGGGCACGGGTCGGTGCCCAACGACGAGAACGCGATCGTGCGGCTCGCGGCTGCGATCGGGCGCATCGACGCGCACGTGTGGCCCCGCGAATACATCGGCTCCGTGCGGCAGCTGCTCGACGGAGTCAGCGAGATCACCGGCACCCCGTATGACGACCGCTCGCCCGAGCCGATCCTGGATCACCTGAAAGGGGTGCGCGGTCTGGTCACGGGCACCCTGCAGGACACCGCGGCCTTGACGATGCTCACGTCCGGTTACAAGCACAACGTCATACCGCAGACCGCGTCAGCATCCCTGGACTGCCGATTCCTGCCAGGCCACGAGGACGATCTGATGGCCACGATCAGGGTGCTTGCGGGCGACTTCGTCAGCGTCGAGGTACTTCACCGGGATATCGCACTGGATGTGCCGTTCAGCGGAGACTTGGTGGAGAACATGAAGAGGGCGTTGTTGGCCGAGGACCCCGGCGCCTCGGTTCTTCCCTACTGTCTTTCTGCCGGGACCGACAACAAGGCGCTGAGCACCTTGGGCATCACCGGCTACGGCTTCGTTCCGCTTCGGCTGCCGGCTGAGCTGGATTTCGCCCCCATGTTCCACGGCATCGATGAGAGGGTGCCCATCGACTCCCTTGAGTTTGGCACCCGGGTCCTGCAGCGACTCCTCGCGACGTGCTAGAGGTCGCACTCGACCCTCGTGGGCATTCTGGCCCGGAACCGGCTATCTTCAAGTCATGACTGCCGACCCGCGTGCTGCGCTGGCCATCTTGACCGCTTCTCTGGAGAGGCATCTGGAGGCCTGTTCCTCACGCCGAGGCGAGAACGACCCGACCGTCGTTGCCGCCTATCAAGATGTCGCCGACGCCTTCGACTTCTACGATGACGCGCTGTTGGAGGCCTTCGGCGAGGTGACCCCGCTGGTCATCTACAACGGGGATGAAGACGAAGACGACGAGCTGGACGCCGATGATGACGAAGACGACGAAGACGACGAGCTGGACGACCATTCCGACGACGACGATGCGGGTGTCTATCTCGGACTTGACGACAGCGACTACGACGAAGAGCCCTCCAAGAGCCCCTGACCCGCTCAGTCGGAGACGTCGTTGAGCGCCTCCACCAGCTCCGTGGGTAGTTCGAGATCCTCGCTGGACAGAGCCGTGCGCAGCTGGGCTGTCGTTCGCGCGCCCACGATCGGCGCAACCACCCCGGGCCGGTCACGCACCCAGGCCAAGGCGATCTCGGCTGGGCTGACATTCATCCCGTGGGCCGCGATGGCCACGGCGTCAACGATCTGTCCTGACTCCTCGGTGAGGTTGAGGCCCGCCAGCCCGTTGAAGTCACGCGAAGCGGCTCGCGAGTCGGCCGGTATGCCGTGGCGGTACTTCCCGGTGAGGACACCCCGTCCCAAGGGCGACCAGGGAAGCAGACCGAACCCCAGTGCCTGGGACGCCGACGCCAGCTCATCCTCAGGCGACCGGTTAAGGAGCGAATACTCAATCTCGTTTGCTACCAAGGGGATTCGGCTCTGGGACATCAAGGTCGCGGCGTGAGCGGCCTGCCATCCTGAGTAGTTCGAGACCCCGACGTAGCGTGCCCGCCCGCTGGTCACGGCCCACTCCAGCGCAGACAGGGTCTCTTCGAGAGGAGTGTCGTCGCTCCAGGTGTGAACCAGCCACAGGTCAACGTAGGGCGTACCGATGCGCTTCAGCGATGTCTCGAGCTGGTGCATCAATGTCCGTCGCGACGTGTCGACCACCCGCGTCCCGGTC
>PKWT01000286.1 GCA_003132125.1 Micrococcales bacterium
GACGACGTCGAGGTTCTCGCTGTAGCTGACCGGGATGTCCACGACCGCCGTCGACCACCCCTGCGAGCGGTTGCCGATCCTGACGATCTCGCCGTTGCGGATGTACCAGACGATCCCGCTGGCATCCCGCAACCTGGTGACGCGCAGCGTGACGTCCTCGACCGTGCCGATCGCCTCACCGGTGTCGATGACGTCGCCAACGCCGTACTGGTCCTCGAGGATCATGAAGATGCCGCTGAGGAAGTCCTTGACCAGGCTCTGTGCGCCGAAGCCCAGCGCGACCCCGGCGACCCCGGCCGACGCCAGGAGCGGTCCGAGCGGCAGACCGAACGTGGACATGACGGTCAGCAGCGCGAGGGTGAAGATGACGAACGTCGACGTGCTCTTGAGAACGGCGCCCATCGTGCCCGCGCGCTGGGCGCTTCGAGTCTGGTCCAGGCCCATGGCATTCGCCAGGACGCGGGACGCCCGGCGAGGTGTCTGGCTCACGCGGCGGGCCGCGCGGGTCAGAGCGCTGTCGACGACCCGGTCGATCGCCCGGTGGAGCACCCATCGGAGCAGCATCGCTCCCACCAACGTGCCGATGATGGTCAGCGAAGGGCCGATCAGCCACCACCAGCTGGTCACCGCGTTGGAGCTGATGGACCCCGCCTTGCTCAGCGGGGGCAGTGGAGGCAGGGCCGCTGTGGACAGCGTCGGATTCGGGAACGAAGCGAGCAAGGCGAACGACATGCCCCCATCTTTGCCAACGGTTCTGCACCTGCCTGCACCGCCACCATGAAACACTCGCCCCGTACCCAGACACTGGCCCCGACGAACGCTTCCGGAAGGAATGACGTGCCGACCCCCGCACCCTCGCACGCACTCGCTGAGCTCGCACGCGCGTTTGGCGTGGCCACCGAGTACTGGGACTGGCAGGGCAACCACGTCATCGTGAGTGCGGCGACGATCTCGGCCGTTCTCGACGCCCTCGGGCTCGAGAGCTCGGACGACGCCGGCATCGCGAGATCCCTGGCCGTGGTTGCTGACCGGGCGTGGCGTCGGGCCCTCCCCCCGATCGTCGTATGCCGTGAGGGCGGGACCCCGTGGGTGCCCATGCACCTGCCGCACGGCGAGACGCCCCAGGTGTGGGTGCTCCTCGAGGACGGATCACGCCGTGAGGTGCGGCAGGTCGACCACTACGTCGAGCCTCGGATGATCGACGACCAGCGGACCGGGGAGGCGACCTTCGAGATACCGGGCGACCTGCCGTTGGGCTGGCACACGGTCAACGCGCGGATCGGCCTCGACACGTTCTCGACCCCGCTGGTCGTGGCACCGGCCGCGCTCGCCCTGCCGGCCCCGCTGCAGCAGCGACGCGCGTGGGGCCTGATGAGCCAGATCTACTCCGTCCGGTCACGGCAGTCGTGGGGCTTGGGAGACCTGGCGGACCTCGGCGACATGATGGCCTGGGCGGCGACCGACCTGCATGCTGACTTCGTCCTGGTGAATCCGCTGCATGCCGCCGAGCCGGTGGCTCCGATGGAGCCTTCGCCCTATCTGCCGACGTCCCGACGGTTCGTGAACCCGATCTACATCCGGGTCGAGGACATCCCGGAGATGGGCTACATGTCCTCGGCAGAGCGGCAGCTGCTCGAGTGGCATGCGGATGACGCGCGGACCTGGAACGAGCAGGACACCATCGACCGGGATCTCGTCTGGTCTGCCAAGGTTGCGGCGTTGCGCACCGTCTTTCACCAGCCGCGGCCGTCACGGCGCGAGCGGTCGTTCACGGCCTTCTGCGAGCGCGAGGGCCAGGGACTGCTCGACTTCGCCACGTGGTGCGCGTTGGCCGAGAAGCACGGACTGCCCTGGGGCCAGTGGCCCACCGAGCTGCATGACCCCCGCGGCCCAGCCGTCGAGGCGTTGCGCGACCAGATCGCCGACGACGTCGAGTTCTACCGCTGGCTGCAGTGGGTCGTCGACGAGCAGCTTGGCGCAGTCCAGCGTCAGGCCAAGGAAGCCGGTATGTCGCTGGGGGTCGTTCACGACCTCGCGGTCGGCGTCCACCCCGAGGGGGCGGACGCCTGGGCTCTGGCCGACGCCCTCGTGCGCCGGGTCACCGTCGGTGCCCCGCCGGACCAGTACAACCAGCTCGGCCAGGACTGGAGCCAGCCACCCTGGCGGCCGGACCGGCTCGAGGAGCTCGGCTATGCGCCATACAGGGACATGCTGCGCGCGGCCCTGCGTCATGCCGGTGGCATCCGGATCGACCATGTGATCGGGCTCTTCCGGCTGTGGTGGGTTCCGAACGGCCACGTTCCCAGTGAGGGCACGTACGTCCGCTATGACCATGAGGCGCTGATCAGCATCCTCGTGCTCGAGGCCCATCGGGCGGGTGCGCTGGTGATCGGCGAGGACCTCGGAGTCGTCGAGCCGTGGGTGCGTGACTATCTGCGCGACCGAGGCATTCTGGGCACGTCGATCCTGTGGTTCGAGAACGACTCGGAGGGCACGCCCCTGCCCGCTGAGGCCTATCGCGAGCTGTGTCTTGCCACCGTGACCACCCATGACCTTCCACCGACCGCCGGCTTCCTGGCCGCCGAGCACATCGACCTGCGCCATCAGCTCGGCCTGTTGACCCGCCCTGTCGAGCTGGAGCGCGAGCTGGCCGACGAGGATCGTCAGAAGGTTCTCGACATGCTGGTCGACCGGGGTCTGATGCCTCCCGAGGCCCAGGAGGCCGAGATCATCGAGGCCCTGCACCGGTTCCTGTCGTGGACGCCGGCCAAGCTGCTCGGGGTTGCCGTTCCGGACCTGACCGGCGACCACCGGGCGATGAACCAGCCCGGCACCGATGAGGAGTACCCCAACTGGCGGCTGCCGCTGGCTGGACCTGACGGCAAGCCGGTGCTGCTGGAGGACCTGATGACCTCGCGGTGGGCCCGTCGTCTGGCCCGCTGCGTCGCCCAACGCTGAGGTCCCNNGCCAGGGCTCGTGTCACGCCATCGCGGTTCTCCGACACGACTCGCCGCAGGGCAGCCGTGGCGTCCGGATTGGCATCCAGCCAGGACTGCGAGGCATCTGCCAGCTCACGATTGGCCAGCGCCACCGGATAGAAGCCCTCGACGATGGACTCCGCGATCGCGTGGGTTCGAGCGGCCCACACCGTCGTGAGCATGGCGTGGTACTTCTCGATGTAGGGCGTGAGCAGCGACGTATCGTGCACCCTGACGAAGCCCTGGACGACCGCGTCGACCGTCTGGTTGGGCAGGCCTTCCGCTTCGATGACCTTCTGCCAGGCCGTGGCCTTGGCCTCAGCGGTGGGAATGGTCGCCAGTGCCCGGGCGGCCCGCTCACGTCCGGTCGCGGTGTTGTCCTGCTGACGCTCGGCCTCGATCTCGCTGGCCGTGGCTGCGCCGGCCGTGGCCAGGCTGGTGAGCAGGGTCCACCGCATCTCGGTGTCGATCGCCAGACCGTCGAGCAGGGCGCTGTCCTCCAGCAGACCGCGGACCCAGGCCACGTCCTCAGCGCGTCGGGCGTAGACGGCGAACGCGCTGACCAGCTGTAGCTGCGCGTCGCTGCCCGGCTCTGCCGAGGTGGCCAGCGCCCTGAGGCGTGCCGTCAGAGAGACCAGCGTCGCGTCGCGGTGGGCGGGGGCGACATACAGATGCACGGCGGACTGCAGCTGTGCAAGCAGCACGCGCAGGAGCGTTGAGTTCTTCTCGCCCGGCAATGACTCGAGCACCAGGTCGCAGAAGTCGCGTGCTGACATCTCTGCGTCGCGGGTCATGTCCCACGCCGCACCGAGCACGAGGGCGCGGGGCAGGCTGGTGGTGAACCCCCGCGGGTGGGCGAGAATCGTTGCCATCGAGCGCTCGTCCAGACGAACCTTGGCGTAGGCCAGGTCGTCGTCGTTGAGCAGCAGGAGGTCCGGTCGCTGTTGACCGATCAGCGCCGGCACCTCGGTGCGCTCACCGTCGATGTCGAGCTCGATCCTGTTGGCCCGCGTGAGCTTGTCGCCCTCCAGGGTGTAGCCGCCGATCGCCAGGGTGTGCGGACGAAGCGTCGGGAACGCCTCGACCGCGCTCTGGGTGATGACCGCAGCCGTGATGACGTCCTGGTCGTCCACCGTGACCTCGAGGCGCAGAGTGTTGACGCCCGCAGTCTCGAGCCACAGCTTCGACCAGGCGCTCAGGTCCCGACCGGAGGCTTGCTCGAGGTGCCCGAGCAGGTCCGAGAGGGTGGTGTTCTGCCAGGCGTGCTTGGAGAAGTAGTCACGAAGCCCGGCCGTGAACGGCTCGCGACCGACATAGGCCACGAGCTGCTTGAGCACCGAGGCGCCCTTGGCGTAGGTGATGCCGTCGAAGTTGACCTCGACGTCCTCGAGGTCGCGGATGTCCGCGACGATCGGGTGAGTTGAGGAGAGCTGGTCCTGTCGGTAGGCCCAGGACTTCTCGGAGGTCCCGAAGGTGGTCCAGGCGGTGTCCCATTGGGTGGCCTCGGACTGGCATGTCGTCGAGGCCCACTCGGCGAACGACTCGTTGAGCCACAGGTCGTTCCACCACTGCATCGTGACGAGGTTGCCGAACCACATGTGCGCCAGCTCGTGCAGGATCGTCAGCGCCCTGCGCTCGATGATCGCCTCGGTGACCTTGGCCCGGAAGACATACATCTCGTTGTACGTCACGGCTCCGGCGTTCTCCATCGCGCCCATGTTGTATTCGGGGGTGAAGATCTGGTCGTACTTCGTGAAGGGGTACGCGTAGTCGAACTCGTTCTCGAAGAACGTGAATCCGCGCTTCGTGACGTCGAAGACGTTGTCCGCGTCCAGGTGCGGGGTCAGCGACTTGCGGCAGAAGATGCCCAGTGGCACGGCGCCCTGACGGGTCTGAACCTCGTCGCGGACCACGTCATACGGGCCGGCGATCAGCGCCGTGATGTAGCAGGAGATGCTCGGTGTCGCGGCAAACGTCCAGGTCGCGCTGGGCACCTCTGGGCCCTGGCCGACGACGACGGACTCTGGTGTCGGCACGGGGACGGGCTCCGGCGTCGGCTCGTTGGACACGACCTGCCAGTGCGCCGGGGCGGTGACCGTGAACGCGAAGGTGGCCTTGAGATCGGGCTGCTCAAAGACGGCGAACATGCGTCGGCAGTCAGCGACCTCGAACTGCGTGTACAGGTAGACCTCGTCATCGACCGGGTCGACGAAGCGGTGCAGTCCCTCGCCGGTGTTCATGTAGACGCCGGTCGCATCGATCGTCAGCTCGTTGGTGCCAGACCTCAACACCGGGAGCTGGACGCGAACCCCGTCGAAGTGCCTTGCCGGATCCAGCGACTCCCCGTTGAGGGTGATCTGCTCAACGGACTCTGCGATCAGGTCGATGAAGGTGCTCGCGCCGTCTTCGGACGAGGTGAACTCGACGGTGGATCGGGTCCGGAAGCTGGTGGGCCCGGTCGTCAGGTCCAGCGCGACGTCGTACGTAGCCACAGACAACAGGGAAGCGCGCTCCCTGGCTTCGTCGCGGGTCAGGTTCTTGCCGGGCACGGGGTCAACTCCTTGTGGGGAAGCATGGTGTGGGCTCTGCACGGGTCACATGCCCTGAGTCACTATTTGGCCACGTCATCCTCGCACGACCCCGATGCCCCCTCGTCCGTCAAGGGTCCCGCTCGCCGGCTGACAGGATGGGCCCAGCACCGCATCTCCTGAGAACCTCCGACAGCAAAGGAAACCCACGAAAATGCGCGTTCACATCGGCGGCGACCACGCGGCATACGACCTGAAATGCGCCCTGGTGACATTTCTGCAGGGCAAGGGCTATGACGTGATCGACCACGGGCCTGACTACTTCGACGCAGAGGACGACTACCCGGTTGCGGTGCTGCGCGCGGCCGAGGCCGTGTCGGGCGACATCGGAGCCTTCGGCATCATCCTGGGCGGATCGGGCAACGGCGAGCAGATGGCCGCGAACAAGGTCAAGGGCATCAGGGCGGCACTGGCCTACAACGTCGAGATGGCCACGTTGGCGCGGACGCACAACAACGCGCAGATCCTGTCCCTGGGGGCGCGGATGAACACGCAGGCCGAGGCCGAGGCCATGGTCGGAGCCTTCCTGAGCACGAGGTTCAGCGGTGACGAACGCCACGCCCGACGACTCGCCATGGTCGAGCGTTACGAGCGTGACGGTCAGCTGCCGCCGATTCCGGCGTCCGAAGGCTGAGTCCGGCGACTCCGGCAAGGACCAGCGGTGGGTCCTGACAAGCGGTGGGTCCTGACAAGCGGTGGGTCCTGACAACGGTTGGGTTCTCCCCAAGAATGTGCAAACAACCAGCGTGCGCACATCTACCGCGAATACCATCCGAGCTGTGACGAAAGTGGCGCAGGTGCTGAGGCGTGGAGGTCTTGCACGGCAGCGCCTCGCACGTCGACACCTCGCACGTCCGGGTCGCGCGCGTCGGCGCCGGTGGATGGCGATGCGTTGGTTGCCGGTGCGCCTCAGGGGGGTGACTCGGAGTCACCCGATCGTGCTCGCGGTGCTCCTCATCCTGATCGCAGGCTTGATGTCCGTTCTCATCGCGCGCTGGCCATCGGCCATGCCTTGGTCCTCGTATCTGCCCGTGGTCGTGCTCTCCGGCCTGTTCCTGCCGCCCCGGTGGCTGGCCCTCGTCCTGGTGGTCATCGGTGGTCTCATGTCGTATGACGGGTGGTTGCAGGGGGCGGCCAAGACCAGTTTTGTGGGTGCCTGCATCGTGATCGCCGTCGTCGGGACCATGATGATGTGGCTGGCTGTCTCCCGGGCCCGGTTGGGTGTTCACGGGATAGCGGGGGAGTCGATGTTGGTCGATCTGCGCGATCGGCTTCGCGCACATGGTGAGCTTCCGACGCTGCCCGAACCGTGGCACGCTGAGGTCGCTCTGGAGCCTGCCCGCGGTGAGTCGTTCTCGGGTGACTTCGTCGTGGCCACCCGCTCGAGCTCCGGCAACCGGCTCGAGGTCGCCCTCGTGGATGTCTCGGGCAAGGGCCTCGACGCCGGGACGCGGGCGCTGCTCCTGTCCGGGGCTTTGGGCGGGTTGATGGGCGCGTTGGACCCCGCGGACTTCCTTGGCGCGGCCAACTCCTATCTGCTCCGCCAGAAGTGGGGCGAGGGATTTGCCACCGCGATCCATGTGGCGCTCGAGCTCGACACCGGTCGGTTCTGTCTTGGCGCGGCCGGACATCCTCCGGCGGTCAAGTTCGCGGCCGGTTCCGGCCTGTGGCAGGTGCTGGACGCCGAAACGGGTCCGCTGCTCGGCGTCGTGGACGACGCTGCCTTTCCCCGCGTGAATGGCCAGCTGCGCCGTGGCGATGCCTTGCTGCTCTGCACGGACGGCGTTATCGAGACCCGAACCCGCGACCTGAACGTCGGAATTGACCGGATGCTCGGCGCAGCAGAACGACTGGTCCCCCAGGGCTTCACCGGCGGAGCCTCACGCATCTGCGCTGCACCCTTCCGCCAGACTGACGACCGTGGCGTCGTACTGATCTGGCGAACCTGAGCCTCAGACCGTTTACTGAGCCTCAGGCGGGGCTGGGGAGCGGGCGTTGTCGCAAGCTGATGTCGGCGCACTCGAGGCAGATCTCCTCGGGCACGAGTCCGAGCTTCATCAGGACGGCGAACGCCTTGCAGCCCACGCAGAGGCCGAGAAGGGCCTCGAGGGCCGGGAAGACGATCATGACTACCCCGATCGCCACCACGACGGGGGACGCGAAACCACCAACCCACAGGACAGCGGCGGCGGCAGTCAAGGCGGCGCCAATTCCCGCGGCGAAGCGCTTGGGCGGTCCCGCGGTGGGGCGCGCCGACGCTCCGACGCGTGTACGCACGAGGCGTTGGACGCCTTGCGCGATGGGACTGGCCTTGGGGCCGAACGCGGTCCGCAAGGTGAAGTCGAGTGCCAGCACGGCGTAGATCCACCATTGGCTCAACGCCAGGGCGATGAGGGCCAGGACCAGCACGACGGTGGCGATCAGCCGGACGGTGACGTCGTCGACGACACGGGGGTAGCGCGGGCTTGCAGTCATGGACCGATCAACGACACGAAGAGCGGACCTAGTCCGTGCATACTGGGGAATCCCGGCATGTGAACAGCTGCCGCCGCGCCGCCAGCTGTTTTCTGGGCCAGGGCCGAGGTCGCATCGCCGGCAGCACAAAATCAACGGATTCACTGTCCGGAAACGGCTCATCAACTCAATGAGCCGGACTATGTTGGACGACACCACATACGGCGTGATCGTCTTCACACGACGGCCACCCACGACGAAGGGATGATCGATGAGTTCTGGTAGGAAGTGGCGGGTGCTTCCCATCGTGACGGCGACCGCTCTGGCGCTCACGCTGGCTGCCTGTGGCAGCTCGAGCAATAGTGGCTCGTCAGGCAGCAGCACCACCAGTAGTGCGGCGGTCAAGACCGTCGGCGTGATCCTGCCCGACGCGACCACCTCGCCGCGCTGGGAAGCCAACGACCGACCCAGCCTGACCAAGGCGTTCACCGACGCTGGCCTCAAGTCCGACATCCAGAACGCCGGCGGTGACAAGGCCAAGTTCGGCACGATCTGCGACGCCATGATCAACGAGGGCGTCGCGGTCATCATGATCGTCAACCTTGACTCAGACTCCGGCGGTGCGTGCCTAAAGAAGGCCGCCGCGGCCGGTATCCAGAGCATTGACTACGACCGCCTCACCCTCGGTGGCGGCGCGTCGTACTACGTGTCGTTCGACAACGTGAAGGTCGGCGGCCTCATGGGAACCGGTCTCGAGCAGTGCCTGGGTGCCAAGGCCCAGGGCGCCGGCGTCGTCTACATCAACGGCGACCCGACCGACAACAACGCCTCGCTGTTCAAGAAGGGCTACGACGACCAGCTCAAGGCCGACGCCAAGGTCAAGATCCTGTCGTCCGACAAGTCCGGTTTCTGGGACGCCAAGAAGGCCGGCGTTGCCTTCGACGGTCTGTACACCCAGTTCGGCAGCAAGATCCAGGGCGTCATCTCCGCGAACGACACGATGGCCGGCGGCATCATTGCCAGTCTCAAGCGCAACGGCCTCGCCGGCAAGGTGCCGGTCACGGGTCAGGACGCCAGTGTCGAGGGCCTGCAGCGGATCCTCGCCGGCAGCCAGTGCATGACGGTCTACAAGAACACCAACCTCGAGGCCGAGGCGGCGTCGAAGCTGGCGATCGACCTGACCAAGGGCGACAAGGCCTCTGCTGACGCCCTGGCCACCGGTTCGGTCAAGGACACGGTAACCGGTAAGGACGTCAAGTCGGTGCTGGCGACGCCGCAGGCGATCTTCCAGGACAGCGTCAAGACGGTGATCTCCGACGGCTTCCAGAAGGCCTCGGACATCTGTACCGCTGAGTTCGCTGCCGCCTGCACGAAGTTCGGCGTTTCCTAAAGACGCGAGGGGGCCGGCTCGCCCAAAGGGCCGGCCCCTGAGCATCTCCCCGAGCCTCCGGTATCGTCCGGGGGTAGGTTCGGCCCGCTGCCGAGCCAGCGTGGCTGGACCCAACCGCACTACGTGGAGGCGTCGATGACGACCATGTCAGCACCGGTGTCAGACCGCACGGCCCCCCTGCTCTCGCTCCGTGGGGTCAACAAGAGCTTCGGCGCAGTCGACGTGTTGCGCAGCGTGGACCTCGACGTCCGGCCCGGCAAGGTCACCGCCCTCGTGGGCGACAACGGCGCGGGCAAGAGCACTCTGATCAAGGGCATCGCCGGCATCCACACCTTTGACGCGGGCGGCTACACCTTCGACGGCAATCCGGTCACCGTGCACAGCCCGAAGGACAGCAACGCTCTCGGCATCTCGGTCGTCTACCAGGACCTCGCGTTGTGCGACAACCTCGACGTCGTCCAGAACATGTACCTCGGGCGCGAGCTCAGGAAGGCCAGACTGCTCGACGAGGACGCGATGGAGGCGCGCGCCAAGGAGACGCTCTCCGGCCTGTCGGTGCGCACCCTGAAGTCGGTGCGCCAGCAGGTCGCCAGCCTCTCCGGTGGCCAGCGGCAGACGGTCGCGATCGCGCGCGCCGTCCTGTGGAACTCGCGGCTGGTGATCCTCGATGAGCCGACCGCCGCCCTCGGTGTCGCCCAGACCGAGCAGGTCCTCCTGCTCGTACGCCGGTTGGCCGACCGCGGTCTGGCCGTCATCCTGATCAGCCACAACCTCACCGACGTATTCGCGGTCGCCGACGAGATCGGCGTCCTCTACCTCGGGCAGATGGTCGCCCAGTTCGACGCAAAGTCCGTGACCAGCAACCAGGTGGTCGAGCTGATCACCGGGGGCCGGTCGGGTGACCTGGGCCTCAAGCGCCCCGAGGACACGGCCTCGGCGCCAGCGACCGGCACCGACGCGGGAGTGCAGTCATGAGCACCGTCACCGAGCCGCAGGCGGCCGATCCGCAGTCCGGGTTCTCGACCACGCCGGGTGCGCGGTCGCTGCGCGACGCCGCCCGGGCCTACGGCCAGAAGGTGCGCGGCGGCGACGTCGGTGCACTGCCGGCCGTCGCGGGCCTGATCGCGCTCGTCATCGTGTTCGCCGCGCTGCGGCCGGCGACCTTCACCACGGCGTTCAACGTGGCCAACCTGATCAACCAGAGCGCCGCTGTCATCGTCATCGCGATGGGCCTGGTCTTCGTCCTGCTGCTCGGCGAGATCGACCTGTCAGCCGGCTTCGCGGGCGGCACGGCGGCCGCGGTCATGGGCATCTTCATGACCAACCGTGGCCTGGCTTGGCCGCTCGCCCTTGCCCTGTGCCTGCTGACCGGCGTCGTGATCGGCACCTGCATCGGCCTCCTCGTCAGCTATCTGGGTATCCCGTCGTTCGTGGTCACCCTCGCGGCGTTCCTCGGGCTGCAGGGACTGCTGCTCGTGTTGATCGGCGAAGGCGGCACGATCGCCTACCGCAACGAGACCGTGCTGTCGATCATGAACAACAACCTGCCGGTGTGGCTCGGCTGGACGATCTACGTCGTCGGCCTGGTCTTCTACGCGCTGATGACGTTCCGCCGCTCCGTCTCCCGCCGCAAGGCCGGCCTGACCGGCGACGTCCTGTCGGTGTGGGCGTTCAAGACCGCCGCGATGGCCGTCATCCTGGGCCTGGCGACGTACTACCTCAGCCTCGAGCGGAGCAAGAACCCGGACGTCACCTCGCTCAAGGGCGTGCCGATCGTCGTGGTCGTGCTGCTCGGCCTGCTGATCGTGCTGACCTTCGCGCTGACCCGCACCTCGTGGGGCCGGCACGTCTACGCGGTCGGTGGCAACGCGGAGGCGGCCCGTCGGGCGGGCATCAACGTGGCCGGCGTACGGATGGCCGGATTCGTCATCTGCTCGACGCTCGCCGCCATCGCCGGTGTGCTGCTGGCCAGCCGCGACAACTCGGTGTCGCCGACCACGGGTGGGTCCTCGACCCTGCTGTACGCCGTGGGCGCGGCTGTCATCGGTGGCACCAGCCTCTTCGGTGGCAAGGGACGGATCGTCGACGCGATCATCGGTGGGCTCGTGGTGGCCGTCATCGACAACGGCATGTCGCTGCTGAACCAGTCGTCCGGCCGGGTCTACATGGTCACTGGTCTGGTCCTGCTCATCGCGGCCAGCGTGGACGCCCTGAGTCGTCGTCGGGCGGCGGCCACCGGCCGGGCTTGAAGCCAGGGTCCTGACGCCAGGGTCCTGACACCATTTCGGAGGTCCATCACAGGTGTTGGTGGAGCGGGCGACCACTTGTTGGGTGGAGCGGGCGACGAGAATCGNNAGTTGGCTACTTTGGAGGGTATCACCGCAGGTCAGAGGCTTATCGAGGCCTTCGCTGGTCCCCTCAGGACCTCCACAGGACCTAAGCGCTTTGTGCTCGCCGCCCAGCGGGCTGCGCCGGCACCAGGGCCGAAGTCGCATTGCCGGTGACCATCGCGTCCAATGCCCGCGCAATCTCGCCGTCGCGCTCGCTGACCGCGTGCTGATAGACCAGCGCGGCCGCCGAGGAAGCGTGCCCCAGCCGGTGCATCAGCTCTTTCGTGGTTGCGCCCGTGGAGGCTGCCAGTGTCGCGCCCGTATGCCTGAGCCAATGCACGCGCGTGTGAGGCAGGCCGCAACGCTTGACTGCTCGACTGAAGGTGGCACCGAAGTTGTGATTCTGGACGAACTGGCCCGAGGCGGTGCCGAACACCAGCGCGTCGGGGTCGTCCGCGACGAAGTCGGTCAAGTGGGTCTCCAGCAGCGTGGCCACAGACCCAGGCAGAGTGACCGTCCGCCGCCCCGCCTCGGTCTTCGGGGGCCCAACGGTCCACGCTCCGTGGATGTACCGGCAGGTCCGCTCGACCGTAAGTCGGGCATCAGATACGTCCCGGCGTCGGAGCGCGGTCGCCTCCCCGAACCGAAGGCCGCCGAATGCGAGGACCATCACCAATGCTTTGTAGCGTGGCGGTATCTCCTCCGCGATGGCCAGGACCTCGGGAACAGTGAGGGACCGGGCGGCCACCGCAGGTTTGACCACGCCTGCGCTCTTGATCCTGCATGGGTTGGACTTGAGCACGTCGTCTTGCACGGCGACGTTGAGGATGCCTCGGAGCAGGCGATACGCCTGAGCCAGGGCCGTGGGTCTGAGCGATTTGCCTGCCATCGCGTGCCAAGCGCGTACGTTCGTCGGTGTCGCGTTTCCGACCTTGATCGGACCCCACTCCTTCTCGAGGTGGTTCGCCCACACCGACTCGTAGAGGGCCCGCGTCGATTCTTTGATCTCGCTGCGCGCGAGGTAGGCCTCGGCGTACTCAGCAACGGTGCGGCTCGCGAGCTCGGGCGCACGCCAGTCCTGTCGCACGATGTCGGTGCGCTGACCCGACAGCCAAACGCGGGCATCGGTCACGGTGCCGAATGATTTGGACCGTCGCCTGCCCTCCGGGTCAGTGAATCTGGCCCGCCACTGACCCGAAGGTCGGCGGTCGACGTGACCGAAGTCGGAACTGCGAACGTGACTGGCCATACGGGACCTCACAGGTTGATTGTGTCGCGCCGATCGGCATCAGGTGACCCCGCCTCGTCTGACCCACGTGAGGCCGACGGGCTGGACGGTGCCGCACGCCACGAAGTCCTCAAGGGCAGACATCGGAATCCGCACATGCCGACCCACGTGCACGAACCGGATACGCCGTTCGGCAACAAGTCTACGAGGGAAACGCGAGGTCGTGCCCAGCGCTTCAGCTGCCTCGTCGATGGTGAGTAGCTTCTCCATGGCTCCTCCGTGGTTGCCCGTACTCGAACTCGCTCGAGCCGGCATGTCGTTCCGCTGGCCCACTGCCGTCACTATCTGTAAGCGAGGTCCGCCCCGGTTCATGGACACGAGTCGCGATCCGGATCGGCGCCTCGCTGCAGATGGCTTGAACCGGCGGCGCTCTCCTGTGACGCGAGACGGGGAAGCGCCACGTTCGGGTGCTTCATGGTGTCTACCGATCGTCAGGGGCACCATCAGTCGCGAGGGGAGCGAGCTGGGTATCGTCGCGCCTGGTCTTCGGCGAACGGGGCGCGTGGAGTTACAAATCCAAGGCGTCCAAAAGGTCGTTCGTCAAGGCCGCGAAACTGACCGCCACCGTGGGGTCGGACGGCATCTCGGCGGCTGCGAGAGTCGACAGGAGATTCGTGGCTGTCCGGCCGTTGTCGGCCAGAAAGTGGAGCGAGGCGGCACTGACTCGCTCTGCGTGGGGCTCCGTCCGGTGCAGAGTGAACCCCTCAACCAGCTCATTGGTCTCCACGGCACGCAACAGGCGGAATACGTCGAGGGCGTCCTTGCCGCGAACCCGATTGGCTCTGCCGAGCAGGGAGTTGCGCGAGCGCTCTTCCAGCTTGATCATTTTCGCGGCAATCAAAGCGGCTGGACCTGCGACCGCGATGGTGTGGGTCCGCTTGTCATTCGATTCCAAGGCGCCGAGTTCCCGGGCGGTGTTGTCGACCAGCGCTGGTTCCAGTCCTGGGGTGATGCGCGCGACAGTCTTTGCATGAGGGGGCAACCAAGCCGCCCTGGCCCCGCCCTTTGACCGGTTGCTCTGGTGCGGGACGACCATGAGATCCACGGCAACCTGGCCCTGCCCGAGCCAGCTGCCTGGCTGACTTCCGGGCACGAACCCGGCCGCACCGAGCGCCGACGCCAGTTCTGGGTCGGGTGCCAACGAGTCGACCTGCAGCACGAGGTCACTGTCGGTGGTCATGACAGCAACCGGCCAGTTCGTGTCACCCGCGTGGACGTAGACCGCTTGGGCGCCAACGAGAACAACGGACGCTCGGTGAACTCCGATCGCGTCCAACGCGTCAAGCAGGACACGGCGCGCGGCGACATACTCCGGCGCGTTCGTCATGTTGTCTCCACTTCGGCGCGCCAAGCCGGGTCGGTGGCGGCCAGGTAGTTGATGAGCTGCTCGGCTTCCTCGGGGGAGCGTCCGGGAAGGGTCAGCAGGTCCGCAATCGCTTGGGCGATAGGAACATAACCCATTGGACCCTGCTTCGGCCGCGAGCCGAGCAGCGACGTGTCAGCAGGTCGTGCCAGCGCCACATTGGCTGTTCCGGGTTCGGCGTCCACCAGCCGCAAACGTTCTGCGGTCGCTTCCGGATGCGGGGTGTAGAACGTGGCGAGCACCAACGGCGTCACCGGCACGGTCCCTGTCGGGAGGTATTCGCGCAGGGCCAGCGAGCCAGTCGCCGTCACGTCGTCCTCTTCGCTGATGCGGCTGAGCACATCGTCGACTCCACGAGGCGCCAAGTACCAGCGCACCTCCGGGTTGGACTCAGTAAACGAATAGTCGGCAGTCCAACGGTTCAGGAGCAGGCGCGGGCGCACCCGGGCTACTGCCCCGGTGTCTGCACGTTCGATGGCGCCGTCGCGGGCAAGAGTCGGAAGGAGCTTCGCAACTGTTCCCGGACTCACCTGTGACGCAGCGGCCAGTTCGCGCACGCCTATCGGAACTGATGCCTGTAGCAACATTCGAATGATGCGCGCGGATGCTGGACCATTGAGCCGCACGGTGCTGCCCGGCCGCGTCGTCGCTGTTGCCTTCGCCGCTCCTTGGGTCTTGATCAGCAATGGGGGAGAGTCGCTTACCAGTCGCAACCACCCAGTGGCGTCGGCGAACCCGATTCCGGTTTGCACGCAGGCGTCGCGCAATGCCGGGTTGGCAAAATTGGTGATCAGAACCGTGGGCATGCCCACGACGTCGCGCAGAAGTGCCCCTCGGGTGGCCGCATCGATCGCTGATCCCCGGCCAAAGGTTCTGACCTCTGCGGCAAACTCAACCACGACGCCAGCCGGTGTCGTGATGACAATCGCCGCATCCAGTCGTCCGCCAGGCACGCCTGGGGCGGACGGATCGGGTACGACGCGGGCGCTCCACGATGGGGGCAACTCCTCGCGCAGTGTGGTCTCGACGCCCCTGATCAACTCTTGCCGCCCACGACTTGATTCTTCAAACTGCTTGTTTCTCATCACAGGAAACAATATCAATCAAGAAACACCCTTAGTCAAGACCCGCCAGGCGAGGTGGTGCACTCCGGGTCGTTTTCGAGTGGCGAAAGACCAGGTCGCATGGTCTGCGCTGATCGCCTTCACCAGTCACGGCCGAGACCGTCACAACCACCGGGGCAAACCTTGGCCCCCGGCCAGCCACCTGCGGTCGTCGCCGCGCCTCGCCTGAAGCGCTGACCTCGTGGCTACCACCGGACGCGCGGCGGGATGACGTCGGCGGCGTCGGCGTCACCCGACCTCAGCAAACGCAGCACCTTGCGGATCAGGGAGTTGTCGCGATGGAGCATGATCCTCACGGAAGTGCGGTAGTCGCTGCTCTTGCGGCAGCGCTGGCATGAGCAATGGCCGAACCTCGGGTCGACGAATTTCAGGAAGCAGCGGTCACGAAGACCTTCGGCATCCTGTAGCTGGAACTGCTTGAGGGTCTGCGGGAGGTTGCAGATCCCGATGCGGTGGTCGTGAACCTCGAAGCGCGTCGCGCGCTCGGTCCAGAGCTGGACGAGCAGGGGCTGAGTCTTGTCGGTGCAGGACACTGAAGCTCCGAGAAATCGGTCGGCGCGCCCGCGCTCTCTGGCTGGAGTCAGGCTAACGCCGTTGCTCGGTGGCGTCCCTTGCCCGTCGGTTCGTCATGGTGCCAGCATGCATCCCGGGACCGACACGTCACGCGCAGGTCCCAGCCATCTTCTGTGACTCACCGATATGGCTGTGCCCAGCCCCGGCTCAGATGTTTCGCCCAAAGACCACCACCTCGATTGGCCACACCCGAATCCCTGACAAAGCCCATTTCCCTCATCGCACACGTCTGGCACGCCAGGTTTTCTCAGTGGGATAGTGCCCCGTCCGTCCGGTATGCAGGGTGGCTCGGTCGAGTTCGCGATCGACGCCGTGCACCTGGATGAGGGCCGTGCCTGTGACGATGTCGATCCGCCGGATGAGCCTGGGGGCCGGGTACCGGTACCTCATGTCGTCGGTCGCCAGGGCCGACGGGTCGGGGCATACGGCCTCGGCTTTGAATCGGTATTACGCGCAGTCCGGGACCCCGCCGGGCCGGTTCCTCGGCCGGGGGCTCGCTGGGCTGGACAACGGCAACGGTGTCGCGGTGGGGTCGACGGTGACGGAAGAGCACCTGTTCCGGATGCTCGGGATGCTGCAGGACCCGATCACGGGGGAGCAGCTGGGCCGACCCCCGGCGCGCCGCGGGGCTGCGTCCGTGGACTCCCGCGGTGTGACGCGGAAGGCGCCGCTGCCGGTGGCCGGGTTCGACCTGACGTTCAGCGCGCCCAAGTCTGTGAGTGTGGTGTGGGCGGTCGCGGACGAGGCGACGCAGGGGCTGATCTATGCCGCTCATCAGCGCGCGCTGGAGCACGTCATCGCCTACGCGGAGGAGCGCGTGTTCTCCTCCCGGTCGGGTGCGGGTGGGGTGGTGCAGGAGGACATCCGCGGGGTGGTCGCGGCGGCGTTCGATCACTGGGACTCCCGGGCGGGGGACCCGCAGCTGCACACCCACGTGGTGGTGATGAACCGGG
>PKWT01000346.1:0-1722 GCA_003132125.1 Micrococcales bacterium
TGGTCATCAACGCGCGCAGCCCCGCAGCGGTGAGGCCACTGCTGCCGAGGTTCACCGCGTGGGCGGGGCCGCCGGCCGCAGCCGGCAGGTTGGCGGCATACGACTCCACGAATGCCGTACATCCGCAGACCGTGGCGGAGGTCACGGAGTCGCCGATACCGACCACCGTGGCGGATCCGGGAGCCAAAATGGGCGTGCGCGAGGGCGTGGGAACCGGCGTGGGCGTGGGAGTCGGCTGTGGCGTGGTCGTGGCAACTGACGTGGGCGTCGCCACGGCCTTCGCAGGTGTCTCGTGGCGCAACCCGTCGGCGACGCTGGGGCCGGAAGAGGACGTGGCGGCCCAGATTGCGGCAGGCAACAGAACGGCGCCTGCCATGAGCCACACCCGACTCGGCCGCAAGGGCAGCCGACGTAGAGACCTCATGGACCCCACGATACGGACTCAGTCTTGGACTGCCTGCCGATGGTCGCGCCTATCTGGCCAACACCGAGTTGGGCGGGTACACGTCCAACCCGGTCGGGTTGTTCAGGTATCCGGGGCCGCTGGCGGCGACGTGAGTGTGACCGTACTGCCACACGACGAAGTTGGTGCGGGGGTCCACGACGATGATCCGATGATTGGCTTTGTCGTCGACCAGGAAGTCGCCGTTGGGCAGGGGCAGCGCCAGTGACGGCATGTTCAAGGCTTGGCTTCCGGCTGGGGCGTAGCGCCACAGCACGTGCCCGGCGCGATCGAAGGTCAGGACTTGGCCCGGGCTGGCATGGTCGATCGTCACGTAGCGGTTCGGGCTGATCTTGTTGCTCTCGTAGATGTAGGAGACGCTGGGCAGCTTCGCACTCCAGGCGACGTGCCCGGACAGGTCCATCTCATCGACCCAGTTGCCCGTGGCCTCGGTGACCAGGTAGTTCCCGTTGGACATCGGGAACATCCCGTTGGGCTTGCCGAAGGTCTTCGGTGGGCTGTGGACGCACGTTCCGGTGCCACCGAGCTGCCGACTGATCGCGTGACCGCCCTTGGGTATCAGGACGATCCGGCAGTTATTGATGTCGGGGGTCAGAATGTCTCCGTTGGCCAGCATCAGCGAGCCGTCGGGGTGGTTCAGTCGGTTGGGACCCGACCCGGAAACCCCAGGTTTGCCGTAGGTGTAGACGATCTTGTGCGTGGCGATGTCGATGACGCGAATCACGTTGTCGTCCTCCTGGGCGACGATGATCTGCCTGCCGTCCGGAGTGAAGAACGCATCGTCGGGGGTCCTGAAGGTCTGCCCCGGCGCGAGGTCCCCCGGGCGGGGGAACTGCCACATGGTCCGGCCGCGGGGGTCGATGATCATCAGCCGATGGTTGTGCTCGTCCGCAATCAGGATCGGTCCTGGCAACACCGAGGGCTTGGATCCGGAGGTCACCCTGCCCGGACCGGAGGCGGTAAGGGTGAGAGGCGCCATGGCCGCAGTTGTTGGACGTGGTGCGGTTGATGGCGTCGTCGCGGTCGCAGCGGACGTGGCCGTTTGCTTCTGCGCTGTTGGTGCTGTTGGTGCTGAGGGAGTGTCGGCCGCGGCGATGAACCACCACGAGCCGAAACCAATGCCGGCGACCAGCCCGGCAGCCAGCCCGACCAGCAGCCTCCGAACGATCAGCCGGTGCCGACGTACCGTCTCCTGCGAGGGCGCTCGGCGGTGCTGAGCGGTCACGGTCTTCCTCCAGCTTGGGCGCGGACCGCGATCG
>PKWT01000346.1:1774-6261 GCA_003132125.1 Micrococcales bacterium
CGTTGTGTGACCCGACAGGCGCGGCCCACCGAAAGGTTCTCGTTGTGAGTGCAGGTCAGTCGTCCCTCGAAGCAGCCGATTTGGACCTCCCCCTCGAGTCTGGTGCGAGCCAGACGGATTACCCGCCCGAGCTGATGCAGCTGCAGCGTGAGCTCGCGCTGCAGTCGTGGGACGACGTCCATCGCGATCTGCCATGGATTCGCGACCTCACCCGCGCCTGGAATCGGGTCGAGCGCGCCGTCCTTGCCGATCCTTTGGTTGCTGATGACTACGACCTGGCGCAACGGCAGTATGTCGTGGCCCGCCATGCCGAGGTGGTGGCCCGACACTCTGCCCAAGCAGCCCGCGTTCACGACCTGACGAACCTGCTCGGCAGCGCCTTGGTTCGAACCGAGCGGTTCGACCTCGCGGCGCTACGCAAGGTCCCTCTGCGCAGCGAGTTCGAGCCGGGGGTGGCCGGGCTCTCCCTCGTGCCGCCGCTCTGGGCTGACTTCGCCCCCGATGAGACGCCGGGCCGTAAGAGGCTGCTCGACGACCAGAAGCACCGAGAGCTCAGGTTGGCCGACGCGAGGGACCGTTTCCAGCGTGCGCTGCGCGTGCATCGCGACGCTGAGATCGCCCGCCAAGGTGCGCTCGTCGGTGCGCAACGAAAGCACTTCGACCGGGGTGCGGCGCGTGAAGCGGAGGCGAAGGCGCACAACGATGGGCTGGACGTGTTCGCCAGCGTCCTGGATGGTGGTGACCCGGCGGCGGTGGCCGGATACTTCGGGTTGGTGCTCTGTGGGTCGGTCTATCCGATCGACTTCCCCCAGCACTTCCGACTCGCGTACCTGCCCGAGCTCAGCGAGCTTGTCGTGGAGGTCACCCTCCCGGGCGTCGAGGTCATCCCCACTGCCAGCGAGCTGCGGTATGTCGCGGAGTGCGACGAGGTGGCCGTCAGCCCCCGAGGCGCCGAACAGGTCGAGTCGATGTACGCGTTGGTGGTGGCTCAGGTCATCTTGCGCACCCTCCACGAGCTGTTCCATTCCGATAGTCGCGGCTGGCTGGAGACAGTGACGCTCAACGGAATGACCACGCAGACCGGGACCGCGCGGCTTGACCGCGGCGTCTGCCTCGTGACCCTGCGTACGTCACAAGGCCAGTTCGCCGGCCTGAACCTGACACACGACGATCCACGGGAGAACCTGGCCGAGCTCGGAGCAGCCGTGCTCTATTCGTGCCAGAGACAAGAACCGATCCGTGACCTGAGCGAGATCGACCCCGGCCATGTCGTGGAGACGGATGTCCTTGCTGACCTGGATAACCGTCTTGACGTCGTGGACCTGACTGCCGGGCAGTTCGAACATCTGGTTCACGAGCTGCTGCCCAAGATGGGTCTGCACATCAAACACATCCGTTCCAGCGAGGACGGAGTCGTCGACTGCCTCGTTTTTGATGCCCGTCCGGTCTTGGGCGGCGACGTCGTCGTTCACGCCGCTCGGCGAACGCAAAGCCTCGACGTGTGGACGGTGCAGAGGCTTCATCGCGCGGTCACGGATGCCGGCGCCTCGAAGGGCATCCTGATCACCACCGCCGGCATCGACTCGGCAAGTCACGCCTATGCGTCCGGCAAGCCGCTGGAGCTCATTGACGGAACGGGGATTCTGGGGCTGATCGCGCAGCACACCGGAATCCGGGTGCGACTCCCACAGAAGGACCGCAGAGCCACCTCCCGCGACTGAGCGCCTGGAGGCCCTCGTGGCAGACTACGCCGAAACGGACTAGCGAGGAGCACACGATGAAGATCGCCGTCACGGGTGGGTCGGGCAAGCTGGGGCGCACGGTTGTCGCAGTGCTGGCTCAGGCCGGGCATGATGTGGTCAACCTGGACGTCGCTGGGACGCGCGGTCCAGGTTTCGTGCGGGTCGACCTCACGAACTATGGCGAGACGATCGACGCGCTGTTCGGCGAGAACGACCCATCGGCCGGTCCCGAGCAGGCCACGAGGCCGGCGTTCGACGCCCTCGTTCACCTGGCCGCGGTACCCGCTCCCGGCATCCTGAGCGATGTCGCAACGTTCCACAACAACATCCTCAGCACGTTCAACGTATTCCAGGCCGCTCGCAGGGCCGGCATCCGGAACATCGTGTACGCATCGAGCGAGACGGTTCTTGGGCTGCCGTTCGATGTGCCGCCGCCATACATCCCGGTCGACGAGGAGTACCCGGCCCGCCCGGAGAGCATGTACTCGCTGGTGAAGCATCTCGAGGAGCAGATGGCCATCGAGCTGGTGCGTTGGGATCCGAAGCTCAAGATCATCGCGCTGCGCTTCTCCAACGTGATGGATCCCGAGGACTACGCAGAGTTCCCCGCGTTCGAGGCAGATGCGAACCTGCGCAAGTGGAACCTCTGGGGCTACATCGACGGCAGGGATGGAGCCCAGGCTGTGCTCAAGGCTCTGGAGCTCGACACGGTGGGCTTTGACAGGTTCATCATCGCTGCTGCGGACACGGTCATGTCACGGCCCAACTCGGAACTGGTCGCCGAGACCTTCCCCGGGGTGACCGTCGTCCGCGACCTCGGTGAGCACGACACGTTGCTGTCGATCGACAAGGCGCGCCGAGTGCTCGGCTTTGACCCGCAGCACTCCTGGCGCTGAGCTAGCTCTTGACTGCACCAGCCATCAGGCCACCGACGAACCAGCGGCCCAGCACGATATAGACGAGCAGCGTCGGAGCGGTGACGAGGAGTGCGCCCGCAAACACCTCGGGGTAGGGAACGATCTGCGAACCCGCGAGGTTGGCCAGTCCAAGGATGACCGGTCCGTTGTCCTTGCTCGAGAGGAACACCGCGAACAGGTAGTCGTTCCAGATCGAGGTGAACTGCCAGATCATGGTCACCACGAAGCCGGGCACGGACAGGGGCAGGACCAGCGAGCGGAACGTCCGAATCAGCCCGGCGCCGTCGACCTTGCCGGACTCGATCAGCTCCTTGGGAATGATGGTCTGGTAGTAGTTGCGGAAGATCAGGGTGCAGATCGGTATGCCGTAGACCACGTGGACGGCCAGCAGCTGGGGGACACCTGGTTGCAGCCCGGTCATCGGCAGGAACTCCAGGAGGGGAACCATCACCGCCTGGTAAGGGATGAACATCCCGAAGAGCATCAGTGTGAAGATCACATTTGCCCCCGGGAAGCGCCACCGTGAGAGCACGAAGCCATTCATCGCGCCCAGCATCGATGAGATCGCCGCCCCCGGTATGGCGATCAGGAGGGTCCGCCCAAGAGCTGGGCTCAGCTCGGTCCAGGCAGCAGACCAGCCCTCGAGACTCAACCCGTGTGGCAAGGCCCAGCGGTTGGGGCTGAGAGCCTCGCCGAAGGACTTGAAACTCGTGACGATCAGGACGTATGCAGGGATCAGCACGACCAGCAGGAAGAAGATCAGCAGCGCATATTTCACGCCCCGCGCGACCTTGGCTCGCGGCGTCTTGACCACTTTGCGGTGCAGCTCCGAAGGTGCGGGTGCCGGGATCACATCGGTGGTCACGTGTTCTTCTCCTGGCGTGCGTTGTGGACAAGGTAGGGCACGACCAGCAACGCCACAAGGACCAGCAGGATCATGGCGACGGCCGCTGCCCTGGCAAAGTCCTGCTGCCCGGTGAGCGTCCACATGGTCACCATCGGCACGGATGTGTAGACGTTCTTCTCTCCCGAGATGGCCATGATGATGTCGAACATCTTCAGCGACATGTGGCCCAGGATGATCAACGCTGACAACGCGATTGGCGAAAGCTGTGGGAACAGCACGTACCGATAGAGCTTGTACTCGCTGGCTCCGTCGATCCGGGCCGCCTCGCGCAGCTCTGATGGGATCCCTCGGAAGCCTGCCAGGAACAAGGCCATGATGTATCCCGAGAGCTGCCAGATCGCTGGGAGTGCGATCGCAGCGATGCCCCACGTCGGGCTCGACACCCACCAGTGGTTCTTCAGGAAGCCCAGACCCATCATCTCGAACAGCTGGTTGAGCCCTGACGCGCCCGCGCCGGTGTCACTGTTGAGCAACCAGTTCCACACCACTCCCGAGGCGAACATCGAGACCGCCATCGGGAAGAGGTAGACCGTACGGAACAACCCCTCAGCGCGAACACCCTTCTCCAGCAACAGAGCCCACAGCATTCCGAAGAACAGCGCGCCGGCGATGTAGATCACGGCGAGAATGCCCAGGTGCTTGAGCGACTGGATGAAGTCCGGGCTGCTGAACAGGTGCGCGTAGTTGGCGAAGCCGATGTGGGCGTTTGGGTCAGTGCCGGCGGCACGTTCGAAGCGGCTGTTCTGGTTGGTTGTCGAGATGTTGGCCGACCAACCGATCAGGCCGTAGACGAAGAATCCGATCAGCACGATCGAGGGCGAGACCAGGAGCAGTCCGGGACCCCAGGTGCGGACGGACCGAATCTTTCGCTTCACGCCATCTGCTCGCTTTCAGGCCTTGAAGGGAGGCGATGTATGGCGG
>PKWT01000346.1:6279-7157 GCA_003132125.1 Micrococcales bacterium
GTCGACCGCCAGTTGGCGTACTTGCCGGCGGCAGCGACAAGTGTCGCCTGCAGGGTCTTGACGTCAGAGTTGGCGCTGAAGGCGCTCAACGCGGTCTGTACGTCGTTGTTCCATGCGCCGGGACCTGCCGAGCCGTGAGCCAGCGAGGGGGCGAGCTTGGATGTCTTCCACTGAGCCATCGCCCACTGCTGGTACTTCGGGTAGCCGTCAGACGTGGCATCCGAGCGTGCCGGGATCGAGCCCTTGACCATGTTGAAGGCCTTCTGACCCTCGGCGCTGCCGACGACCTTGAGCCAGCACTTGGAACCCTCGGGGTTCTTGGCGCCCTTGGGCAGGGTGAACGAGTCGGACAGCCACTGGTAGACGCCGTCGGTGCCCGGTGCCGGCCAGTACATGTAGGACGACTCAGGCATCTTCAGCGAGAGGATCTGTGCCGGGACCCAGTCACCCATGACCTGGTAGCCAGCCGTTGCCGTGGTCGGGTCGGTGGGCAGGAGGTACTTGGACATCGCGGCATCCCAGTCCATCGTCTCGCGGTCGGAGTTGGAGTAGCTCACCAACGTCTTGTAGTCGTTGATGGCAGCCGTCACGTCGGCTCCGTCCCACTTCGTCGAGCCGTCGAACAGACCGTTGAACTTGTCGACGCCGATGTCACCCAGCAGCGTGGTCTCGAGGAGCATCTCCTCGGCGAAACCCTTGGACAGGGCCAGAGGGGTTGCCACGCCGGCAGCCTTGAGCTTGGCCAGGTCGGCGATCCAATCCTTGACCGTCGCAGGCGCCTTGGCCGGGTCCAGGTTGGCCTTTTTCAACACGAGCGGGTTGACCCAGACCATGTTGGCACGGTGGATGTCGGCCGGTACGGAGTAGACCTTGCCGGC
>PKWT01000206.1 GCA_003132125.1 Micrococcales bacterium
CGCAACCACGGCTCGATCATCAGGCTCTCTCCCCTCGCACGACGGACAACACATCATCGCGCACTCGCGCCATCGTCGCCTCATCCGAGGCCTCGACGTTGAGCCGCAACAGCGGCTCGGTGTTGCTGGCCCGTAGGTTGAACCACCACATCGGTGCCCCCTGATGGGTCACCGTCATACCGTCCAGCTCGTCGAACGCCACGTCCTGCCCGTGTTCCCGTGCCCACTGCTTCGCCCAGACCCGCACGTTCTCGGTGGCGAGCGAAGCATCGGCGACGGTCGAGTTGATCTCGCCGGACGCGGAATACCGGCTGAACCGGACGCCCAGCTCGGAGAGCGGGCCCGCCTGCTCGCCCAACGCGGCCAGAACGTGCATGGCCGCGAGCATGCCGGTGTCGGCGAACCAGAAGTCGCGGAAGTAGTAGTGGCCAGAGTGCTCGCCGCCGAATACCGCCTGATGGCGCGCCATCTCGCCCTTGATGAACGAATGCCCGACCCTGGTCCGGATGGCAGTCGCGCCGGCCTCGGCGACGATCTCCGGCACGGCCGCGGATGAGATCACGTTGTAGACGACCCTCGCGTCCCGCCCGGCTGCGCGCTCCCTGGCGATCTCGCGGGTCGCGACCAGCGCCGTGATCGTCGACGGGCTGACAGGCTCGCCCCGCTCGTCCACCACGAAGCAGCGATCTGCGTCACCGTCGAAGGCGAGCCCGAGGTCAGCGCCGTGGGCAAGGACCGCAGCCTGGAGGTCGACCAGGTTCTCGGGCGCCAGCGGGTTTGCCTCGTGGTTGGGGAAGGTCCCGTCCAGCTCGAAATACAGCGGTATGACGGTCAGCGGCAGCGCCGGTAGCCCGCTGTGGGTGCCCAACACCGCGGGCACCGTGTGACCACCCATGCCGTTGCCGGCATCGACGACCACCGTCAGGGGGCGGTTCGCCCGGAGGTCGACCAGCCCCCGCAGGAAGTGCGCATAGTCCGCGAGGACGTCGCGTTCGCTGATGGTGCCGGTGGGCATCGCGGACGTATGCGGCGTGGAGCCGGCGGGGGCATCGCCCGGCGTGGAGCCGGCGGGAACGTCACCATGGGTCGTCCGTGGCACCGCGTCGGAGTCCAGCAATGACTGGGCCAGGTCTCTGATCTGCCCCAGGCCCGTGTCCTGCCCAACGGGGCGAGCGCCGGAGCGGCAGAGCTTGATGCCGTTGTACTGCGCGGGGTTGTGGCTGGCGGTGAACATCGCGCCGGGGACGTCGAGGGCGCCGCTCGCGTAGTACAGGCCGTCGGTGGAGCAGAGCCCGATGAGGCTGACGTCCAGGCCGTTGGCGGAGGCGCCTGCTGCGAAGGCTCGGGAAAGGTCGGGCGAAGACTCGCGCATGTCGTGCCCGATGACGATCGACGTCGCTTCGTCGGGCAGCGCCACGACCTGCGCGAACGCCGACCCGATCGCGAACGCGACGGCGTCGTTCAGCTGTTGCGGCACCAGGCCGCGCACGTCATAGGCCTTGATGAACTCGGACAGTCTGGAGTCACTCACGCGACCGAGCCTATCTATCGAGCGGGACCGAGCCCTACCGATCGCGCAGGATCCGCAGATGGCCGCGCCGACCGGTCTCGATGGTGCCACTCTCGTCGGCCTCGTACGGCGTGCCCGCGGCGACGGTCCCGGCGACCTGTCGGGGCCGACCGGCTTCTCGCACGGCATCCGCAAGCGCCAACAGGTCGTCCTGGGTGGGACCGGGGTCCACGAACTCCGTTGCGAGGCGGATGGCGTCCCAGCCACGTGGCACAGTCAGACCCTCGGCGTGCACGGCGCACAAGTCGTAGGTGTGCGGCTCCGCGTAAGTTGCCAGCGGCCCCAGCACAGCGGTCTGGTCGGAGTAGACATAGGTCAACGTCGCAATGGCACCACCGGAACAGGCGGTGCGGGAACACTGTCGCGACAGACTCACGGATGGACTGTATTCCCCATCAGCGACACCCCGTACACACCACGCCGTAGGGTTGAGCCATGACCTCTGCGAGCGCCCCATTGCGGCCTCGCCGGGACCGTCACGGCCGAGGTCTGCGCGGCCCGATGGCCTGGCCGCCGGTGCCCGCGATGGCCACCCGAGCCGAGCAGTTCGACGAGCTCGTGCTCGACGCTGCCGCCCGTATCGAGCAGCGCCTCGGACGGCCGCTGGGCGACGCCGAGTTCGCGGTTGAGGACGTGCCACCCAGCGATCCCGCGCCGTGGGAGTCCTCGGATGTGCCCCTGGGCCGGCTGTTTGCCGCGCAAGGCAAGATGCCGGCGCGCATCGTGGTCTATCGGCGGCCCGTCGAGACTCGGGTCACCGACTCCCGCGAGCTTGCGGCTTTGGTCAACGACGTGGTCGTCGAGCAGGCTGCGTCGCTGTTGGGTGTCGACCCGCGCGAGCTCGACGCAGGCTACGACCCCGACGGCGACTAGGTCTCGCCAGCACCGACCACGTCGCGCCAGCGCTCAGTTCCGCAGCTCTCGCAACTGTATCGAGGTGGTGGTCAGCGTGAGATCCGACACCGGCGTCACGCTCAACAGCGTTCCGTCGCCGTCGGTGACCCACGTCAGAACGGCAGCCCGGACGACTCCCGCCAAAGGAGTAACCCACACCGACGTGGCGCCGTCCAACGCAGCCGAAGCCACCGAGTCTGCCCCAATGGCAACCGCTTTTGAGCTGGCCTGACCCGCGGCATCCACCGTCGTCACCAGGACCGATGCAGGATGGTAGGTCGCCGCGAGATCAAGTCGCCCCATGAGTCCGGTGCTACCGGGGCCACCCAATGCCTTGCCATCCAGAGCCATTCCGGCCAATGTCGTGATCGGCGCAGAGGAACCCGACCAAGCCAGATCGGACCGGGCACCGG